>NZ_JBIMBV010000128.1:0-215 GCF_048551735.1 Acinetobacter legionensis | reverse complement strand
CAATAAGCGATATGCACTTGGCAACCGCTTAACCGAGCAAATGATTGATAAATGGTCATTGTATCGTTTAGCACAATATTGTGATCAGTTGGTACCGAATGGCAAGGGCGGTCAAGAGCCACGGTTCACTTGTAATGTGTATATTCAAAGTGCCGAATCTGCTTTCGATATTTTAAGCAAACTTGCAGGTTTATTTCGTGCAATCAGTTATTGGG
>NZ_JBIMBV010000127.1:0-222 GCF_048551735.1 Acinetobacter legionensis | reverse complement strand
CTCACAGAAATGTGGGCTTTTTTGTTGTCTGTTAAAAGACAACCAATATATCCAATGTGATTTCGTCACACATTGAGTTAGCCTCAGAGCCTCAAATTGTGGGTGACTCCCCGACCAAAAGAGAATGAAAGACACAGAACAAATCAATAGCTAACTTTGAGATGTTTGTCGTGTTGAGTAGCGGTAGATCAGTTGCCGAGCTGATCAATATCGTAATCTAAG
>NZ_JBIMBV010000126.1:0-229 GCF_048551735.1 Acinetobacter legionensis | reverse complement strand
GGAACAGCACCGAGTGGCGCAGGTGGTGACACTTTTCGTTCGACTGGCACCAAAGTAAATGAAAACTTCACCAATAACACGCACGCTGCGAGTCGATTAGTAGGAACTGCAGCTGGCAATTTAATGGAGGTCGGGGCGTTTGGGTTAGGTAAAAAGATTCTTGGTGATTTATCAATGTCTGATGTTTCTTCGAAAAACCCAACAGAGCTCTATAACTTTTTAGCGGTTA
>NZ_JBIMBV010000125.1:0-234 GCF_048551735.1 Acinetobacter legionensis | reverse complement strand
ATGCTCAATCGCACATGAAACAGATTATGGGCGCAGCAATTGTAGAGGCTAAGGCTAAGAAAGAATTAAAACCTAAGCGAACTAAAACTGAAGCTGAGATTGAAGCAAAAAGACAGAGTGATAAAGAGCGTAAACGTATCAAAGACGCTCAATCACAGGCTGTAAAAAGAAAGGCTAAAGCTGATTTAAGCGCAGAGCAAATATCAATATTCAAAGAGTTTCATTCCAAGGCAT
>NZ_JBIMBV010000124.1:0-241 GCF_048551735.1 Acinetobacter legionensis | reverse complement strand
ACCTTCACGACGTGGTGGACGATCACCAAAATCACGCTTAGGACGATCTTCACCACCGAATGACCGTTGTGGACGATCACCGAAACCACCTTCACGGCGTGGTGGACGATCACCAAAATCACGCTTAGGACGATCAGCAAAACTACCTTCACGACGTGGTGGACGATCACCAAAATCACGCTTAGGACGATCTTCACCACCGAATGACCGTTGTGGACGATCACCGAAACCACCTTCACGG
>NZ_JBIMBV010000123.1:0-252 GCF_048551735.1 Acinetobacter legionensis | reverse complement strand
AGTCTTAATAGACTTTAAAATTGGTACAACTATTAGAGTGGAGTTTGCTTTTTCCAAACGATTTTGTTCACGTTTTAAGTCGTTCGCAAGACTTGACCTTCTATCTAATAAAGCATTGAGCAATCGGATATTATCAGGAGTGGGTTGCCATAAAAGTAAATCTACAGTCATTGCAAATCGCGCCAATACTTCACTATCGATTTTGTCAGTTTTATTAAGCTTAGAGATACTTTGAGCAAAATATCGAGTACG
>NZ_JBIMBV010000122.1:0-252 GCF_048551735.1 Acinetobacter legionensis | reverse complement strand
AGTCTTAATAGACTTTAAAATTGGTACAACTATTAGAGTGGAGTTTGCTTTTTCCAAACGATTTTGTTCACGTTTTAAGTCGTTCGCAAGACTTGACGTTCTATCTAATAAAGCATTGAGCAATCGGATATTATCAGGAGTGGGTTGCCATAAATGTAAATCTACAGTCATTGCAAATCGCGCCAATACTTCACTATCGATTTTGTCAGTTTTATTAAGCTTAGAGATACTTTGAGCAAAATATCGAGTACG
>NZ_JBIMBV010000121.1:0-255 GCF_048551735.1 Acinetobacter legionensis | reverse complement strand
CTGCTGAAGGAACTAGGCAAAATGGTACCGTAACTTCGGGAGAAGGTACGCTGCTGACGGTGATAGGACTTGCTCCTTGAGCTATTGTCAGCCACAGAAACCAGGCCCCTGCAACTGTTTATTAAAAACATAGCACTCTGCAAACACGAAAGTGGACGTATAGGGTGTGATGCCTGCCCGGTGCTGGAGGGTTAATTGATGGGGTTAGCGTAAGCGAAGCTCTTGATCGAAGCCCCAGTAAACGGCGGCCGTAAC
>NZ_JBIMBV010000120.1:0-259 GCF_048551735.1 Acinetobacter legionensis | reverse complement strand
GTCAAAGGTCCTGAAGAAACCAATGCGTTCTTATCAAAGATGGATAGGAATCATATGATTTATAGTCGTGCATTGTATGATGGAAGGGTTTGTTATCAAGGACATATTAGACCTGATCTACGCAAGTATTCTTCTCGTCCAACTTATATGGGAACGTTTGTATTGGCACATTCACAGTTCAAGCTTGGTAGGATGGCGCGCATTGGTTTTGGTGATACTCATGTTCCTAAAACATTAGATCAAGCAAGGGAAGGACTCA
>NZ_JBIMBV010000119.1:0-260 GCF_048551735.1 Acinetobacter legionensis | reverse complement strand
TATCCTGTTTATCAAATAAGATGCTTGTTGATGAACATCTCCCGTTTGCACAATAATTAAGGATTTAATCACATAAGTCTCTATGAGATTTATATTAAAAAATTCATCATCATATCCCGGAGAGAAAAAACCAACCGGACCGTATAAAATAACTATAAAAAAATAAGCTAATATCTGATAGTATTTTTTTATAAAAAATATATTATGCATTTTACTTACCTACATTATAAAAAATAGTCATTTAATTTTAACAATCTCAA
>NZ_JBIMBV010000118.1:0-267 GCF_048551735.1 Acinetobacter legionensis | reverse complement strand
ACGATGATGTACCCATTGTTTAGGTCTTATGAGTTTAATCAGTCCCCGGATTTCAGCTAGAAAAGACCGATGGTGTGCTATATCATGCATGAGTATTACAACATTATTAAATATAAATGATTGATTCGATTAGACTGGCAACGCTTTATACAGCATTTGCCATAGTTGCTACAATTTTTAACATTCTAGCACAGGATGTTTTCAGTTATATTTATTCTGGACCTTTTTATATTTTAGTTTCAATTATCATTGGTACAGGTGTGGGCC
>NZ_JBIMBV010000117.1:0-267 GCF_048551735.1 Acinetobacter legionensis | reverse complement strand
TAGACAGTAAAAATCAGACCGCAGGGTCAAATACACAGCAACAACCAGCCGCTAAAGAGACCAAGCCAGCGGTAGAGTTGGCAGTATTTAATTTGGCCAGCCTGACGCATACAGAAGACCATAAGTTTATCGCCCATCAAATCCAAAACTATTTACAGGCTTGTGGAAACACCAGCCTAGAACAGATCAAAGCAAGCGCCAATGTACCAACAGTCGCCAATATCTTTGCATTATCCGGCAGTGTATTAGACCTTATTTTACTTGCCA
>NZ_JBIMBV010000116.1:0-270 GCF_048551735.1 Acinetobacter legionensis | reverse complement strand
CGACAGGTGCGATCAGTGCGCCAAGCTATGTGACTACAAAAACAGATGGTACGACCACCACAGCGAACAATGTGGGTGATGCATTAACTAACCTCAACACTGAAGTGATCAAACCGGTAACGTTTACAGGTAACAGCGGTACAGTTGATCGTAAACTGGGTGAAACGCTGAATATTACTGGTGGCTTAACAGGCGCAGGTTCGAACAGCAACATCAAGACAGTGATCACTGGCAATACGCTAGATATCCAATTGGCAGATGCACCAGTAT
>NZ_JBIMBV010000115.1:0-277 GCF_048551735.1 Acinetobacter legionensis | reverse complement strand
CTGCAAGGGCTACAGCACCAGCATCGACACGTAATACAAAGCCAAAAGCCACAATAAAGATTTCAATGACAGGTTCATGCTTCAACTTGAAGGGATAGGCCCAATTCAGCACTAGATACACCAAGATCACATAAATCACCTTGGGTGCAACTAACCAGGAAAATCCAAGTGCCACATAGATCAAAACCAACAAAATCATCTCACTTCGGGGGCTTACCTGGCCTGAAGCTAAAGGACGTTTCTTAGACTTTTCAGGATGAGCACGATCTTTCTCAAT
>NZ_JBIMBV010000114.1:0-279 GCF_048551735.1 Acinetobacter legionensis | reverse complement strand
GTTATATGGACATCCATTTCATGTGACCTCAAAAGCCAATCTAGGCTTTTCTAAAGAGGATATGAAAAAGTATAGCCCAGAGCTAGGTGCGACGTGTCAGTTACACTACTTCGCAGTGCATTCATCCTTAATCCAAAAACTTGTCAGCGATAATAATATTGATCAACTGATTGAAGTAGACGTTTTGAAGCATGCACAACACCGACTCAAAGATGACTTCGAAAATTATGAAATTTTGCCTACACTTCCGTGGCAAGCAAACTTTTTACTCCTACACCC
>NZ_JBIMBV010000113.1:0-281 GCF_048551735.1 Acinetobacter legionensis | reverse complement strand
CGCGACGCCTGATCGCATGGCTCATATACCCTGCCGCATGCCCGCAGGCATGTTGATGGCCCACCGCGCCTTGCGAAGCTCCCGGACAGCCTGTCAATTGCCGGTGCGCTGGTACGATCGCGGCCGGCGCCAACGACCTATCAGGGAGACGTCATGACGGATCTGGGGGCGGCCGAGCTGCAGGCGATCGAGGCGCCTTCGCTCGCAACTGTCCGCATCTCCGATCCATTGCTCGACGGCCCGATCCTGTCGACGCTGCTGAGATTGACTGCGCCCAATGT
>NZ_JBIMBV010000112.1:0-287 GCF_048551735.1 Acinetobacter legionensis | reverse complement strand
ACGTATACGTCTCATGATCAATTTTAGCCTACAACGCAAGCCAGTTATGAAATATCAACAGACCCTAATATTAGGAGTAAAAACCATGGCGGGATTATCGATTTGGCACGTACTTATTTTTGCAATTGTGGTGATCTTACTTTTTGGCACATCTAAATTAAAAAATTTAGGTAAAGATGTCGGCGGTGCGGTGAAGGATTTTAAAAAATCAATTCAAGATGATGACACGACCACTGCTGCACTGAATGAACCAAGAATACAGGAACATCAAAATAGCAATGCTGATG
>NZ_JBIMBV010000111.1:0-291 GCF_048551735.1 Acinetobacter legionensis | reverse complement strand
GCAGTTGGTGTTTGCGTCCATTGCTGTCAATAAATAAATACCCATTTTGGTTTTGTATGATCACATTGGAAAATGGCATCATCCAACGTGCGCCGATAATACTGTGATCAAACTCATTCATTTGAGAGTTATATTGACGACTAAAGGCAAAACCAACTTTAGGCAAGTAAAAGTCTGAATGATTGACTCGTTCAGCACCAATCGCATAGCTAATACTTTTATCCGTTTTAGAACTTTGATCGTCAGCCAATGTTGCGCAAATCGGATCATTTAAGGCATCAGGTTGTAAGG
>NZ_JBIMBV010000110.1:0-297 GCF_048551735.1 Acinetobacter legionensis | reverse complement strand
CAAATGGTGGGCGTATTTCTTCAGTCAGTGCTGATTTAAAACAAATCACCTTAGATCGTGATGATGTTGTATGCCGAGCTGGTGACCGTCTAGTTGTTAATGGCGAGAATGGAAAGGCACAAGCACGAGTTGTATCAAGTATTGCTGGTCGAGTTGTTACTGTAGTATCAGCATTTGATAGTGTTGCCCCACAAAATGTATGGGTGATTGATGCACAAGATTTAGCGACGATGAAATTTCGTGTAGTTTCGATCTCACAAGATGAGCCACACCAATTTACCATTACTGCATTACAAC
>NZ_JBIMBV010000109.1:0-303 GCF_048551735.1 Acinetobacter legionensis | reverse complement strand
GGTCTGAATGGGTCAGTGGTGTGACTTCTGCAGATGCTTCAGATGTACTTGAACTATTGAATGAGCAAATCACTGAAAGCCAATTGCATAAAGACTTACAGACCAAGATTGATCACATTGAAAATATTGATACTGATATTTCAGGGCTTAAGACTTCTGTACAGCAAGCGAAAGAGTCAGCTCAAAAAGCAAATGATGATTTAGCGATTGAACGGACTGAGCGTATTGACTCAATCAATTCAACTACCTCAAAGATCAATACTGAAATACAGGATCGAAAAACTGCGATTAGTACTTTGGAAG
>NZ_JBIMBV010000108.1:0-310 GCF_048551735.1 Acinetobacter legionensis | reverse complement strand
GGACCGAGTTTTAAAGTTTTTAAAATCTGATTAAGTAAAGCAGTGACAATCCATGTTAAAACAATAATGACCAAGACAATAAAAGCACATGCAGCAATTTTCTGCACCACAGGATCCTGACTGAGTGCAGACATTGAAGGTGCGATGATATTGGCATATTTGGCACCGACAATCAGTGCAAATATCCATCCTCTCAAGTTCGCAAAGGCTTTCACGAATCCTTGTCGCAACCCGTTTAGCCCTCCACTGAGCAATAGAATCAGAATAATAATGTCTAAGGTATTCATATTTTAAATCATAGCGTCAACAC
>NZ_JBIMBV010000107.1:0-333 GCF_048551735.1 Acinetobacter legionensis | reverse complement strand
GATCTGTATAACGGGTCAATTGATGGGCATGGTTATACTCATAACTGCGTGTATGTCCATTTTGATCAATGGCTTTGATCAGATTGCCTTGTTGATCATATTCATAACGTGCCAATGCTTCCACTTGATCATCGACAAATGCGGCAATGACTTTGGCTTGTTCATTAAAAGCAAACTTGACTAAATGTTTAGCGCGTTTCAATTGAAAATCAATCGCTTGTAAATAGGCAAATTGCTCAAACAATAAATAGGTCAGTACTACTTTTTCATCAGTCTGATCATTAAATTGTTGAACGAGGTGATAATGTTTTCCAGCATTAAAACTATGAAAAT
>NZ_JBIMBV010000106.1:0-346 GCF_048551735.1 Acinetobacter legionensis | reverse complement strand
GGTTCGAACAGCAACATCAAGACAGTGATCACTGGCAATACGCTAGATATCCAATTGGCAGATGCACCAGTATTTGCAGGCAAAGTGACTGCGAATGGTTTAGATGCCAATGGCAATAAAGTTGAAAACGTAGCAGATGCAACGACAGCAACAGATGCAGTGAACAAAGGTCAGTTAGATGCAGCGACGACAGCATCAAGCACAAAGACAGATACTTTGGGTACGAGCACAGCGACGAACTTGGGTGGTGGGTCAACTTATGACAACACGACAGGTGCGATCAGTGCGCCAAGCTATGTGACTACAAAAACAGATGGTACGACCACCACAGCGAACAATGTGGGTG
>NZ_JBIMBV010000105.1:0-356 GCF_048551735.1 Acinetobacter legionensis | reverse complement strand
GTGGAACCACCCACGAGGCCACGTCTGGAATGTCGTCGTGAGACCGGCCTCATCCTGAGGTGCGACCGGAAGGTCGGGAACCCCTTCCAGACAAAGCAGGGGAGTCGACCCTCCTGTCCAGATCAGGAGGGGAGAAAGGGCTCAGAGGAGGGGGTGCCGGAAAACCTCAGGGTTCCTCTCGAGGGAGACCGGGATTTCGGGGAACTTTGTGGGTCGCATCAAGGGTGCCAAGTGCCCTTTCGACCTCCAATTCCTAACGTGGGACTTCTCCTGAGGCGCTGTAGCAGGAAAGGGCTTCATCTTGCGATGACGGGGGAGCCACGTGGTTTTTCTCGAGTTACGGCGGGATTCTCGAG
>NZ_JBIMBV010000104.1:0-366 GCF_048551735.1 Acinetobacter legionensis | reverse complement strand
ATCGATGCTCAGAAACCTCAAAGCAGGGCAATATAGGCGGGCATGTGCATCATTACTGAAATACAAATACGTTGCCAAACGTGATTGTAGTATTCGCTCCAATGGTTGTTATGGTGTTTGGACACGGCAGCAAGATCGTTATAACAAGTGCATGGGGGTGCAATGATGCAAGCATTCTTAGCGAAATTTTATGAAACCGTCATTATCGCAATGGCGGTTTTTTTATTGTTGGCCATAACGGCCTTAGGTGTTCAGTCTTGGCGTGTAAGTCACTTTAAAAATGAATACACATTATTGAATGCAAAATACAAAACCGAAGTTGTGGAAGCAAAAGCACTGGCGGAACAAGCAAAAGCTTCTGCAGCA
>NZ_JBIMBV010000103.1:0-369 GCF_048551735.1 Acinetobacter legionensis | reverse complement strand
TGGATGGTGGCTCTCTTTCATATTTTGAAAGGTTAAACCTTAGGGCAGTTCTTTCGATCTACAGAAATGGAGCTTTAGTCGCCCGACAGGAAACACCTCCGACTGATGTGATGAGCTCTGGTGGATTTTATTTCACAGGAACTTTTGCAGTGAATGCTGGGATAGAAGACATTTATAGCGGACCAGCTACTTATGTTCTCAAATTAGGTTTTGCAAATCGCAATACTCGCGCGATACGTATTACATTAAACAGCACTACAGGTATTTTTAGTATTCAAAGTCCACAAATGATTCTGACGGAAATGAAGAAATGACAGCTATTATTTCAAAAAGAGGTGAGCTGCTACAGTTGATTTATGCAAATAAAGA
>NZ_JBIMBV010000102.1:0-430 GCF_048551735.1 Acinetobacter legionensis | reverse complement strand
AAGCGCTGATGCGCTCAATGTTGTTACTATGATTTTAGTCTTGTTTGACATCAATCTTCCCCTTGATTTGAAGTGATGCGATATAGGCCTTGTGTTCTAGTTCATCACGCTTGTCTTTCTTGCGTGCAAAGTAGAAGTTCATTAAGAAACCACCAATTGCAACAATAATACTTACCCAAACAACCATATCTATCGAGCCAAGCCAAGCAGATAGAACGCCTGAAACTGATCCCCCATAACCAACAGCTTTACTTGCTACAAGTGCTGTAGCTGATGTGTCTAACGCTTGTTCAGACATGTAACCCCCTATTTTTGGCAATAAAAAAGCACCCGGTTGGGTGCTAAAACTGAATTGATTCTATTTGATCAATACTTTCTGAGTCATAAATAAGTTGCCGAGCTATTCGACTTCTTGAATGACAGTTTGAAA
>NZ_JBIMBV010000101.1:0-435 GCF_048551735.1 Acinetobacter legionensis | reverse complement strand
CATCGTAATTGTCTATGTCTAGTTCCCTGATTGCATCTAGATACTGCTCCAGTGAATCACGCATGAATATGTAATCTGACTTTTGTAATACCCCAATGTTTCTATTGTAGAATGTGGTTCGCCATACGTGTTTATTGCTCATTGTGTAATGTTTTGCCAGTCTATAAAAACAAATTTTTTAATCATAAAAAAACCAAGTATATGTTTTATATAATTATTGTTATGCCAGGGAAATAACCGGTGATTTTCTGCAGTCAGACATCGATGTGGAATATAATGCCAGTCAATCTTCAACTTGATCACGCATCGACCTATATAAATATTTAGCACCGTAATAGCCAAATATAAGAATAAAAACTGTCATTCCAACCCAATAATCCATTTAAAAGCGCCCTATTATGATCATATTTTGTGCATCGTTACCCGCATATTATA
>NZ_JBIMBV010000100.1:0-465 GCF_048551735.1 Acinetobacter legionensis | reverse complement strand
ATGTCCTTTTGTCTCCATCTACCTATTTTAAAGGTGCTTATCCAGCGCTCGAAGCATTGTGTAATCAATTGCATGATTTTACTGCACCTGAAAAATGCCAACTTGTTGAGAAACAAGCAACTATTAACTTTGATAAAGCGATTGATGTATTAAAAATACAATTCGGTAAATACATTCGTCAATTTAGAAAAATCTTATCTGACGATGTTCTTTTGAACATGATTTCATCTGATAAAGATGAAGTACCTAAACGTCTCCAATTTACACATGCATCCGTAATGCAGTCATTACGTCTTTCAAGTCTAAATCGTCGTATTTTCAACATAAATGTAGATGACGAATCACCACTATTCGTTGGTGTTCCTCTACTTAATCAAACTGCTTATAAGGAATTTATCCATGCTATTTAAATCAACAATTACTGTATTTGGTGCTAAATCTTCGAAAGGGGCTTTCGAGGGTAAA
>NZ_JBIMBV010000099.1:0-470 GCF_048551735.1 Acinetobacter legionensis | reverse complement strand
GCTCCTGAAACGACGATTTCACTTGTTGACTTGATTGATGTTGGAACAGTGACTGCTTCATCTTGTATCTTTAAAGTACCAACTGCTAAATCTTTGATTTTTCCTGCTGTTACGGCTAAATCTTCAATCTTTGCTGTTTTGACAGCCAAATCTTCTATATGTGAAGTCTTAACAGATTGATAATCAAAAAAACCTGACTTTATATAAGCACCAACAGGAAAAACGGTCCCATTTACTGGATCGGTAAAGGCGGTATTTCGAAACACTATAGGATAGGTCACCACACCAGAATTATCAGAACCAAAAGCCACAGAACTTGAATTAAAAATAATGTCTGAAGTTTTGCCATCATTCATCATTCCAATACCGCTGATCAAATTACCTGACTGTAATTTCAAGGTATATTGAAGATTGATACCATTAATTGATGATTGTTGGGTTTGAATCGACGCTGTATTTTCACCAACCTT
>NZ_JBIMBV010000098.1:0-471 GCF_048551735.1 Acinetobacter legionensis | reverse complement strand
TTTGTTTTAAATCAGCACTGACTGAAGAAATACGCCCACCATTTGCACGACCAGCTAACAACTCATCAGCAAGTTCAATCACTTTACCTGGTAATGGTATATATCCATCCAAACCAACTTTAAATGTGACAGTTCGAGTTTCAAGTTGTTCTGTTTTTAAAGCCCATTGGCCAGTACGTTGTGCTTGTCCTTCTGATGTACAACCCCATGCCTCAAGTTCTAATAAGCGTACCGCTTTAGCCTCTGCAATTGATTTTTCATCACGCACAAAAACATATTCAGTTTTATAGCGATTTTGCGGATTATCCCAAGCAACTTTGACTGCATTATGCCGATCACGTGCACGCGTACCGGTGTAATTGATACCAAGAACACCATCAATAATATTGGCAGATGTGTATGTAAAAATAGCATCTTGAGGTACATCAGCCTCACATACGATAGATGCACCATCCCAATAACTGATTGCAC
>NZ_JBIMBV010000097.1:0-473 GCF_048551735.1 Acinetobacter legionensis | reverse complement strand
GTCATAAGTTGATTGATGCAGCTTTTGTAGAAAAACTTTAAATTTAATTTGTTTAACAAATTCTTACCCACTCACCTGAGTGGGTTTTTTATTGGACATAATTTATGAGCAATGAAAAATTTACATTTCCGTGTGATTTAGATGGAAACTCAGGCAAACAAAACTTCAATATTTTGACTTTGAAATTTGGTGATGGCTACGAACAGAATATCTCAGTAGGCATTAACAATAAAAAGGGGGAGTGGCCTTACAAATTTACATCTACCAAGGAAGAGATTCTTCAAATCAAAGCTTTTTTTGATCGACACAAAGGGGCTGATTCATTTCTATGGAATTCTCCATTGGATGGTGAGGTGAGAGTCAAAACAGATACAAGCTATACACCTAGTCAAGTAGGTGGAATGATCTGGACTATTTCCACAACCTTTACCCAAGTTTTTTACCCTTAAATCTAATCAACTTCACGCCCCACT
>NZ_JBIMBV010000096.1:0-479 GCF_048551735.1 Acinetobacter legionensis | reverse complement strand
TCCATGACGTTCTGCCTCCAAAATGGCTTCAGGTATATTTTGTTTTAATTCATAGGTCCCTAAATACTCACCTTCACCAAGCGATCTCTGAGCCATTGCATGTTCAGGCGAAACACCTTCAACTTCATAAAATTCAATCTCACCGCGATCTTTATTTGAATCATCTTCGATCAAGAAGTAAGTGACAGTTCTTTGATTAATTACTTTCATAAACCCACCATCTTTGTTTTCCTTTAAAGGCGCTAGAAGCGCTAGAGCGTAATTAGCAGCACTAGCATCCATCATCCTTTCACCTCCGCTGTCCAATCCTCACCACCTGCTAAATCCCAAACAACTGTTCGTGGCGAGATGTGATTACGAATGTCTGTGACGTGGTCTGTGGTGTCATGCTCTGCAATGGCGGTGCGGAGTTCATTAACTGAAACCGTTTTGAACTCAAACTGACCTAAATTTGTTTCTTCGAGCAACTTCCACTCACC
>NZ_JBIMBV010000095.1:0-483 GCF_048551735.1 Acinetobacter legionensis | reverse complement strand
AATACGCCTGAAACTGATCCCCCATAACCAACAGCTTTACTTGCTACAAGTGCTGTAGCCGATGTGTCTAACGCTTGTTCAGACATGTAACCCCCTATTTTTAGCAATAAAAAAGCACCCGAAGGTGCTAAAACTGAATTGATTCTATTTGTTCAATACTTTCTGAGTCATAAATAAGTTGCCGAGCTATTCGGCTTCTTGAATGACAGTTTGAAACATGCTGAGCTAGCGCAATTCTCAAACCTCTCAATTGCTCTGCATCTAGCGAAACAATTGAATTGTCTTTCAATGTCCAATCTACTGAGACACCTAAATCACTTGCCACAATTATTCGGGCCTGTGAAGAAACGTCTGAATCAAAAGTAAAGTTTAAAAAAGAAAAACCACCATATTCGGCGGTTTCTCTTTGAATTTTGATCTCCGACCATTTCTGCTCTTTAGCTTGATCTAATGACCGAGGATCAATCCACTGTTTCAAATCAT
>NZ_JBIMBV010000094.1:0-484 GCF_048551735.1 Acinetobacter legionensis | reverse complement strand
GCGAATACTACAATCACGTTTGGCAACGTATTTGTATTTCAGTAATGATGCACATGCCCGCCTATATTGCCCTGCTTTGAGGTTTCTGAGCATCGATGACCCATTCCAATTGGCTTGACCGTAGTTGTAAACGAAGTCTAAGTAAACATCATATTCAGTCTGAGTGAGCTTCACGCCCTGCAAAGACTTGCGAAATGCAACTTCATCTTTGGCAATATGAGCCTTGGCAATTTGAACCGCACGTTCTTTTGTAATGGGCTTATCAGTCATTTTGACCTTAGTACCGTTTTCATATGATGTGGACCCGATACCAATCGTTGCCACTTTAGCACTATCTAAATATGGCTTTGACTTGTATCCCTCATAGCCAATTAAAGAGCCAAAAAAAAGCGCTGATGCGCTCAATGTTGTTACTATGATTTTAGTCTTGTTTGACATCAATCTTCCCCTTGATTTGAAGTGATGCGATATAGGCCTTGTGTTC
>NZ_JBIMBV010000093.1:0-486 GCF_048551735.1 Acinetobacter legionensis | reverse complement strand
AACTTGCTGATGAGTTGTTAGCTGGTCGTGCAAATGGTGGGCGTATTTCTTCAGTCAGTGCTGATTTAAAACAAATCACCTTAGATCGTGATGATGTGGTGTGCCGATCTGGTGACCGTCTAGTTGTTAATGGCGAGAATGGAAAGGCACAAGCACGAGTTGTATCAAGCATTGCTGGTCGAGTTGTTACTGTAGTATCAGCATTTGATAGTGTTGCCCCACAAAATGTATGGGTGATTGATGCACAAGATTTAGCTACGATGAAATTTCGTGTAGTTTCAATCTCACAAGATGAGCCACACCAATTTACCATTAATGCTATTCAGCACAATGATTCAAAATATGATGCCATTGATCATGGTGCATTTATTGATGATCGCCCAATCTCCATCATCAATCCTACAACTCAAGATCCTGTTGAATCAGTCAGCATTTCCAGTGAGCAAATGGTTCAGCAAGGAATGTCTGTTGAAACCATGGTGATCA
>NZ_JBIMBV010000092.1:0-492 GCF_048551735.1 Acinetobacter legionensis | reverse complement strand
AATCGAACCATTGTCTACTGCTGTCGCTGGCAGCGTTGCTGCATCATTGCCTGCTGCATCTTGAATCGCATTAACATCATTCCCCGTGGTTGGATCGGTATAACCCACCTCAACCGTTTGACCAACAGTCACTGGGCTACCCAAGGTTAACACGACGTTATTGCCAACGATCTCTACCGAGATAATCGCAACGGCTTGACCATTTGCCGTCACTGTGAAGTCGCCAGCAACAGGTGGATGTAATGGATCTAGCGCTTCATCATAAGTTAAGGTCAACAGCGTACCTGTGGTATCTACCGCTGCACTCTCAAATGTCGGTGCTGTGCTATCCCCACCTGGAATAATCGAACCATTGTCTACTGCTGTCGCTGGCAGCGTTGCTGCATCATTGCCTGCTGCATCTTGAATCGCATTAACATCATTCCCCGTGGTTGGATCGGTATAACCCACCTCAACCGTTTGACCAACAGTCACTGGGCTACCCAAGGTTAA
>NZ_JBIMBV010000091.1:0-494 GCF_048551735.1 Acinetobacter legionensis | reverse complement strand
GGCAAGCGGAGTTCCATGCCTCAACCCAAGACGAGGCCTGAGTCTCCTGTCCCCAGTCTGCAGGGGACCCTGCGATCGGAGTCTGAAATCAGAGGTACCCTGCGGTTCCTGCCTCAACTGGAGATGAGGCCCTCTTCCAATGCACCAAGCCCAGTGGGGTCCCGAGAGGCCCCTCCCACCTCCAGTTTCCCTGGCTTCTCAGAGCCACCATGAGAAGCCCCCTGAGGTCACCTGCACAAGTCGAGGGAACCCAGGGTTTCCTGCCTCAACCCGGGAAAGCCCTCGAGAGACCTTCTTCAACACGTCTCGAGGCCAGATTCCCCTACCATGGCTCGGGAGCAATGACGCGCTCCCCCTCGCCACTCGCATGGAGACCCGACTTCCCTGGCGCCCCACGAGAGGCTCACTGACCTCGCCGTCGTACCTCGTGAGAAACCGCACCCTGGGGCCGCCGCTCGAGAACAACCCCGAGATTCCCCCGTCATCGAGAGATG
>NZ_JBIMBV010000090.1:0-537 GCF_048551735.1 Acinetobacter legionensis | reverse complement strand
ATCAAAGACGCTCAATCACAGGCTGTAAAAAGAAAGGCTAAAGCTGATTTAAGCGCAGAGCAAATATCAATATTCAAAGAGTTTCATTCCAAGGCATCACATGGCGATATTACGTTGCTTGCAAGGTTGACAGGTGTTTCAGCAACAACATTGAAGTCAACCATGTATGGCGAAACTGTTATGAAAAAAGATCGATGGGATAGGGTTAAAAAGCATTTGCTGAGTTTTGACTATTCAATCAATGAAAGCGCTATCAAAGGAAGATTGAAGAAAGAAATCAATGAATTGGATCAGAAAGCATATCGAAAAGCTTATAGGGCTGAATGGCAAAAGGTACAGAGAGCCAAGCTTAAACAGATAACAGAAAAGTATTGTGGAGTGGTGGCACTATGACAACTATAAACAACCTGACAATTGAGCAGATGCGAGAGATTGTTGAGGGTGCGCCTGATACGGATATGCCTATGCATTACAACATAACAAATGGCGTATGGATAATGACTGGCTATGCAAATCGCTACTTTGTAGATGGTGAGT
>NZ_JBIMBV010000089.1:0-576 GCF_048551735.1 Acinetobacter legionensis | reverse complement strand
TCATCTTGTATCTTGTTCTTTGTAGTGATTAGCTATCACTACACGTAAATTGTAGAGTTTGGTTTGTCATCAAAACTTCGAGTTTCCTGAAAAGATTAAACCTACAATTTACACCTAACCACTGACATAAATCTGGACGGTAACTAAGCACTTTGATGCTGCATTCACAAGAAAAGACTGTGGTTTTTTAATATTAATTCAATCAATAATTAGGTGAAGCTATGTTTTATCTTGGCATTGATGTTTCTAAAGCTAAATTCGATTGTTGTTTATTTCTTGATGACTCTAGTGGAAAAATAAAAACTAAATGCTTTTCCAATAGCAATAAAGGATTTCATCAATTGTTATCATGGTTAAATCGTTTTGGTCTTGTTGCTGAAGAAACTAGAGCCTTAATGGAAGCAACATCCGTCTATCATGAAATGTTAGCTCAATTTTTATTTGATTTAAAATTTCAAGTTTGTGTGGCTAACCCAGCCCGTACTCGATATTTTGCTCAAAGTATCTCTAAGCTTAATAAAACTGACAAAATCGATAGTGAAGTATTGGCGCGATTTGCAATGACTGTAGATTTAC
>NZ_JBIMBV010000088.1:0-577 GCF_048551735.1 Acinetobacter legionensis | reverse complement strand
TAAGGTGCTTTTTTTAATACATCTGTATTGTTAATAATCATATCTAGCTTTTCTTCGATTGATTGGATTTTAGTCAAATAGTCTTTGTCAGCTTGAGTAATTGTAGGCAGTTCCTCATTAGCTAAAGACTGCTCCAGCCGAGCAACAATGTCAGCATTCATTGAACGGTTATGTTTTTTAGCTGATTGAGCTATTTTTTCTTTTAATTCATCGGGCCAGCGCAAATTGTATTGTGCATTTAAGTGTTTGCTACTCATTATGACCATATACCGCAAATAAAAAACATAATAATAGTAGCCAGTGCATATTGACAATCCTAGCCAATGGGTATTATTATCCAGATATAGCCAGTGGCTATTATTGTTAAGATCACCCATCATAGGAGTTTGATATGGAACTACCCACAAAACCAAAAGGTGAGCGAACCAAGATTCAGTACAATCTTCGAATTGAACCTGAATTAATGGATTGGCTTAAAGAGCTTGGTCAGGAGTATGAAAGACCAGTGAATTATTTAATTAACCATGCGGTTAAGCAAATGAAAAATGAAATAGAGAGTGCGAAAGCATGAAATCAA
>NZ_JBIMBV010000087.1:0-626 GCF_048551735.1 Acinetobacter legionensis | reverse complement strand
ACAGAATTTGAGACTTTATCGCCATTTCCATTGACCGCACTGGTGACAGCATTAACTGAATTATTCAGAGAATCTATTGCTGATTTAACAGAATTAACCGCATCAACAGTATTTTTGCCGTTAGCATTAACAGCATCGACTGTATTTTTTCCATTTGAGTTGACTGAATCTGCAACAGAATTTATTGAAGAATTTAAGTTAGAAACAGCATCTTTTACTGCATTTGTTGCAGTTATATTGTCTTTGACCGCATTTGCAACTTTGTCACCGTTTGCATTCACAGCTTTTGTATTGTTGTCGACAGCAGTCGTTACGGCAGAAACAGTACTATTGAGTGCATCAACAGAAGCTTTAACAGCATTTGTCGCAGATGTATTTGCATTGACTGCATTTGTAACAGTAGCTGTATTATTGTTTACAGCAGTCGTTACAGCATTGATTGTATTGTGTAATGCGTCTACTGATGATTTAACCGCATTTGTTGCAGCAGTATTATTATTAACTGCATTGGTTGTGCCGTTGACCGCATTTGCAACAGTTGTGATCGACTGGTTAATTGAACTAATACTGCTATTTATAGAATTAACAGCATTATTAATAGAATTTGTTATTGCGGTTTTTGAATC
>NZ_JBIMBV010000086.1:0-637 GCF_048551735.1 Acinetobacter legionensis | reverse complement strand
GTAGGCGATGCCTCACTTTTCAGAGATGAAAAGATACCGTCTTAACTGTCAAGCAAATTATTTAAGGATTCATGCCTTATAATTTGCCTGATAAGGTTGTTGGTTTTTAAGAACACCATAGCAAAGATGAATTAACTTTCGCATAGCAGCAGCAATCGCTACCATTTTAGTTTTCCCTTTCGCTAAGAGCCGTTCGCTCAACTCTTTAATGTGAGGATTGTACCGAGTTGCAACAATGGCAGCCATATATAAACCCGATCGAATTTTAGGTGAACCGGCTTTAGATAAGCGACTTTTTCCAAGCACAGAACTACCAGATTGTCTATGAATGGGAACTAAACCCACAAATGCAGCAGCTTGGCTAGCTTTTTCAAAAGAATGAGCACGTAAAAAAACAAGCATTAATAAACTGGTACGCTCAGCAATTGCTGGAATGCTTTCAAGAAGCTTTTGATCACGTTTAAGCTCATGGTCTTGATCAATATGGTTTTGAATTTGTGTATCTAGATTCTGAATTTGCCGAGTTAATGATTTAATATTAGTCTTAATAGACTTTAAAATTGGTACAACTATTAGAGTGGAGTTTGCTTTTTCCAAACGATTTTGTTCACGTTTTAAGTCGTTCGCAAGACTTGAC
>NZ_JBIMBV010000085.1:0-649 GCF_048551735.1 Acinetobacter legionensis | reverse complement strand
TATACCCAGCCAATGGCAAAATCAAAGAAGCTGACTTACGTCGGATGCAGCTACACTTAAATGCGCAGATGGCTGGCGATTTAGAAAAATTCCTACAAGAAACACAAGGTAAATTATCAGGTTTATTGTCGAGTGCTACGACACTAGGGACTTCAATTCTCCAAGCCTTTAGCAGCAGTGCTGTAGCTGGATTACCCAGTGTTGCTTCAGCGGGAGCAACAGCTGAAAAACGTGATCCCAGCAAGCAGTTTAGCAACTGGGCACAGCCATTGATTGATTTGTTGGGTACGCCTGCACAAGCTGATATGACCGCAAAGATGACCCCGAATATCGCAACACGATTAACAGAAGAAGTGCTTAAGGCGACACCACAACTTGCTACAGTGATTCAACAACAAAGCAATGCAGGAACTCAATATAGCCTTGCTTGGTTGATTCAAGAAACCCTAAAAGCCATCCAAACTCAAGGTAAAAAAGCCACAGCCAGTGTGCCGTTAAACCAAACAGGCGAACATGAGCAGCATATCAATGGTGATATTTTAGAGTTTGTCACCTTACAACCTGATGCCTTAAATGATCCGATTTGCGCAACATTGGCTGACGATCAAAGTTCTAAAACGGATAAAAGTATTAGCTATGCGATTGGTGC
>NZ_JBIMBV010000084.1:0-665 GCF_048551735.1 Acinetobacter legionensis | reverse complement strand
ATCATCAATCCTACAACTCAAGATCCTGTTGAATCAGTCAGCATTTCCAGTGAGCAAATGGTTCAGCAAGGAATGTCTGTTGAAACCATGGTGATCAGTTGGCCACAAGCCAAAGGTGCAACCAAGTATCAAGTTGAATGGCGTAAAGATAATGGCACCTGGTTAAAGCTACCATTAACTGGAAATAACTCAGCAGAGGTCGCAGGGATTTATGCAGGGCAATATGAAGCACGAGTTTTTGCAATCAGTGCATATGATATTTCATCCTTGCCAACATATTCAGTTTTGACAGAGTTAAAAGGCAAGCAAGGAAAACCGCCAAAACTCGCCAATATACATGCTGAAGGTATTTTATTTGGCATGAAATTAACATGGTTGTTTCCAGCAGTTGGTGCACTTGATACTGCATATACAGAAATTGAAGTTTCACCAGACAGCACCTCAAACATTGCTCAACTGGGTTTGTTTGCTTATCCGACTACTGTTCACACCATTCAAGGGATGCAACCAAATTTACGCCAGTTTTATCGCGGACGTTTGATTGATCGCATTGGTAATATTGGCGATTGGTCTGAATGGGTCAGTGGTGTGACTTCTGCAGATGCTTCAGATGTACTTGAACTATTGAATGAGCAAATCACTGAAAGCCAATTGCATAAAGACTT
>NZ_JBIMBV010000083.1:0-667 GCF_048551735.1 Acinetobacter legionensis | reverse complement strand
GGATTCTTTAACGGTGGTCGTAATCCTGAAATTAACAAACTTGGTGATTGGAAACGTATAAACGGCAAAGGTTTAACCTTTACTGTTGGTAATCGTGAAAGTTCAAAATTCTTACGCTGTTATGAAAGAGGAAAAAAAGAAGGGGATTCACTTAGTTTGTGGACCCGACTTGAGCTTGAGCTTAAATCATCAGACCGTTATTTACCACTAGATGTCCTTTTGTCTCCATCTACCTATTTTAAAGGTGCTTATCCAGCGCTCGAAGCATTGTGTAATCAATTGCATGATTTTACTGCACCTGAAAAATGTCAACTTGTTGAAAAACAGGTAAATATTAATGTAGATAAAGCTTTGGAAATTGTTAAAACACAATTTGGAAAGTATATCCGTCAATTTAGAAAGTTCATTTCAGATGATGCGCTTTTAACTCTTATTTCGTCTGATAAAGATGAAATGCCTAAAAGACTTCAATTTTCTCATGCTGCTGTTATGCAAGCTTTACGCATAAATCAGCCAATTCTAAACACTAATGTAGATGAGGAATATTCCCTATTTGTGGGTGTCCCTCTGCTTAATCAAACTGCTTATAAGGAATTTATCCATGCTATTTAAATCAACAATTACTGTATTTGGTGCTAAATCTTCGAAAGGGGCTTTCGAGGGTAAA
>NZ_JBIMBV010000082.1:0-686 GCF_048551735.1 Acinetobacter legionensis | reverse complement strand
GCACTTGAATCAGTAACCGCAGTATTTGCTTTGCTTAATGCACTGGCTGCATTAGTTTTTGCTATTGATGCATCGGATTCGGCAACATCAACACGGCTATCTAATGCCTCAATAGAACTACTGTTTGCTGTTGATTGTGTTACAGCGGTTTCAGCTTTTTGCTGTACTGAAGATAAAGCTGAATTATTGCTAGAAATATAGTTATTTAGAGCAACCGTATTCGCTTTATCCCCATCAACACGCGCTTGAACCTCTTGCTGTGCTAATGCTTGAACATCATTGATCTGTGCAACTGTTGTATCAACTCTTTTACTAAGGGCTAGATCACCTTCAATCATTGCAGACTGAAGTGACCACGTTCCAGCGAAACCTTGATCATTGCCGATCAGATCAGATGAAGATCCAATCAATTTTGGATTTAGTTGCGCGTAAACACCATCAGTCTTCTCTGCAGTCAATTTCAAATCATCAGCAACAACCTTGATACCTGATTGTGCTGCCGCTAAACCTTGATCACTTGATTTTTTGACTGTATCTACAACCTCTAAAACAGCATCATCACCTGCTTTAATTTGCTTTGTTAATCCATCTTCCAAAGTACTAATCGCAGTTTTTCGATCCTGTATTTCAGTATTGATCTTTGAGGTAGTTGAATTGATTGAGTCAATACGCTCAGTCCGTTCAAT
>NZ_JBIMBV010000081.1:0-696 GCF_048551735.1 Acinetobacter legionensis | reverse complement strand
GCCGTGTTGATGTTGCCGAATCCGATGCATCAATAGCAAAAACTAATGCAGCCAGTGCATTAAGCAAAGCAAATACTGCGGTTACTGATTCAAGTGCAGCAGCATCAATGGCGCAACAAGCCAACGCAACTGCAACTTCGGCAAAAAGTACAGCTGATAATGCACTAACTAATTCTGCAAGTGCTTTATCAAAAGCTGATGTGGCTGTGACTAATGCAAGTTCTGCTGTATCGAAGGTTGACGCTGTAGAAGTGAAGCTAGGCAATTATGCGACAACGGGTGCATTGAGTACTGTTGATTCAAAAGTTGCTGATGTTGACAATAAATTGACAGCAACAACAACTAAGGTTGATGGTGTATATGCTCAAGTCAATCCAACTTTAATTGGTTCAGAAACTGATCTAATTGGTAACAATAGTGGTTATGCAGGTGTTTGGTCTGAACAATCAGCTCGTATCGAAGGAGATTTAGCTCAGTCTATTCGCACTGACCAAGTTACTGCCCAAATGAACCAGAACGATGCTTTATATCAACAACAGATTAAAGCAACGGCCGATGCAGTATCAGCCAATGTCTCAGCAACTACCACATTACAAACGAAGGTTGGTGAAAATACAGCGTCGATTCAAACCCAACAATCATCAATTAATGGTATCAATCTTCAATATACCTTGAAATTACAGTCAGGTAATTTGA
>NZ_JBIMBV010000080.1:0-744 GCF_048551735.1 Acinetobacter legionensis | reverse complement strand
GTAGAAATGGAAGTTCGTGAACTTCTATCTACTTATGACTTCCCAGGTGATGACACGCCTATCATCCGTGGTTCAGCACTTGCTGCACTTAATGGTGATGCTGGTCAATATGGCGAATCAGCTGTACTTTCACTTGTTGAAGCGCTTGACTCTTATATCCCAGAACCAGAACGTGCTATCGATAAAGCATTCTTGATGCCAATCGAAGATGTATTCTCTATTTCTGGTCGTGGTACAGTGGTAACAGGTCGTGTAGAGTCTGGTATCGTTAAAGTCGGCGAAGAAGTTGAAATCGTTGGTATTAAAGATACAGTTAAAACAACTGTAACTGGCGTAGAAATGTTCCGTAAACTTCTTGACGAAGGTCGTGCGGGCGAGAACTGTGGTGTTCTTTTACGTGGTACTAAGCGTGAAGACGTACAACGTGGTCAAGTACTTGCTAAACCAGGTACAATCAAGCCGCACACTAAATTCGATGCAGAAGTATATGTACTTTCTAAAGAAGAAGGTGGTCGTCATACTCCGTTCCTTAACGGTTACCGTCCACAGTTCTACTTCCGTACAACTGATGTAACTGGTGCAATCCAATTACAAGACGGCGTTGAAATGGTTATGCCAGGTGACAACGTTGAAATGTCAGTAGAACTTATCCACCCAATCGCAATGGACCCAGGTCTACGTTTTGCGATCCGTGAAGGTGGTCGTACAGTTGGTGCTGGTGTAGTTGCTAAAGTAACTGCATAA
>NZ_JBIMBV010000079.1:0-755 GCF_048551735.1 Acinetobacter legionensis | reverse complement strand
AGATGATCAATCTATTGCTGAAATCTTTGTACAAAAAATAGCCATACCCGCTAAAAACACGGCAGTAAGTGGACTTGAGACCCCCTTTTATAATATGGGGGTAGCGGATACGCAAAAAACATCTGAATCACAGGCTTTTCCACGTCACTTAGATAATTACAAGTTAATTTCTACCCCGAAGGGCGTTTTGCCAGTACTTCGCTGTACACCAGTAGAAAACAATATTGTAGGTCTTGACTGGGTAACCTTTAGTTTCTGTGTATCCACATTTGGTGATAAATACCTGCACTTAGAAAATGAACAAATAGACCTTGCTGTGGGTGATGCAATTGAAACATGGCTTGATCAATTACTTTTTGAAATGTTCGGTTTCTGCATTTCTGAAAAACGCAAGTGTGGCATACGTTTCGATAAGTATGGCTATGATCTACAAGACAATTTAGGCATGGTTCTTTACGGCAATAATAACAATCGTATACGTGTACAGATTAATGGTTCTGGTTGTGCTTTAGCTCGAAAAGGTTGGAATGAGCAACTTTATAAGTTCTTAAAAACTCAAGCAAAAAACCCTAAGTTAAATCGTGTCGATATAGCTTTTGATGATTTTGAAAGCGAATTTGTTTCTGTTCAGGCCTGTGACCAGTGGGATACCGATGGCGGATTCTTTAACGGTGGTCGTAATCCTGAAATTAACAAACTTGGTGATTGGAAACGTATAAACGGCAAAGGTTTAACCTTTACTGTTGGTAATCGTG
>NZ_JBIMBV010000078.1:0-771 GCF_048551735.1 Acinetobacter legionensis | reverse complement strand
GTCCAATAAAAAACCCACTCAGGTGAGTGGGTAAGAATTTGTTAAACAAATTAAATTTAAAGTTTTTCTACAAAAGCTGCATCAATCAACTTATGACCAGATGTTGATTCATGATGAGGCTTAATTCTTATTATTCCTCGATCTTGCAACTCTAGAAGAAATTTAAATACCACTTCAAATTCATCCACAGTAAAGTCATTTCCATAAAATTTTTTCTGACCAGATTCTAATGCATCGATTTCTTTTGTAATTTTTTTAATATCAACCATAGATTTTTACTCACAAAAATAAAATTAAAAATACCAAAAGTTATTAATTAATTTACCCATATAGGAATTCGCCCATATTTTTTAATGCATTTTTTTTCATAAGTTGAAACAATATCTATATAACATATGAAAGAAATAACTATTGGCACTACAAGTTGTCCCCAGATAATCCAGCTAATATTTTCACTAATTAGGTTTTGGAATAGATGGCTACCAAAGAAGTTTAAACTGAAAAGCCATAACAATAATGGCTGAAATAGCAATATAGATAGGCATATCAATAACACATAGAAAATAGATAAGTATTTCAGTTTTGGGAACTCTTTAAACACATAATCAACTTTTGTTGCTTTGCTATTCATCCATTCAAACATACGCTCGCACCTTCATAATATTTTTAATATATATAGCTTATTTTGCATATTTATCAAGTAAAAAAACCTCCCGAAGGAGGTTTGTTAAATTACCACGCTGGCGCATTAAACCATTTAGGATTCACACC
>NZ_JBIMBV010000077.1:0-814 GCF_048551735.1 Acinetobacter legionensis | reverse complement strand
TTGCAACAGTTGTGATCGACTGGTTAATTGAACTAATACTGCTATTTATAGAATTAACAGCATTATTAATAGAATTTGTTATTGCGGTTTTTGAATCATTAATTGCAGCAATGATTTTTGAATCGTCAAATTTTGAATTGTTCGGATTGTTATTAGGGTCATTAGGATTAGGTTTTGTTGGGTCAGGATTGTTTTTAACGCAAATTTGTTTGCCGTTGAAAGTTCCACCAGTATAGCCAGTGGGACAGCCGGTTGTTGGCTTGTCGCAGTATGCTTCACCGCTTTTACAGCCGTCTTTAACAACAGGGTTGTCTTCCCCCTTTGGTGTATCAACAGAACATTTTGCACCTGTATTTTTTGCATTTATACCCCATGATAGATTGCCATTCGGTGTATCGAATGCAGTACCGCCACCGTCAGATTCCCATGTACAACCCTTATAACAAACAGAATCTGGAGCAAAAGCATCAGGTGCAGTGATATATCCATCTAAAAAGGCAGTTTCACCAACTTTACATTCAGTTGGCTTTAGATAAACAGTATCAGTAACAAAAGAACCAAATCTAGAATATCTGCAAGATGCTTGATTTGATGAAATAGAAACAGATAAAGTGCCAACAGTACCATTACCGTTTTTTAAAGATTGTTCACATGCAGCTTGAGCTGAAGGATAATAAGTACCGAAATAACCTTGCACGTACCAATCTTCTGCAAAAGCATTAATTGATAGAAATGAAAGAGAAATAAAAATCAAATATTTAAAAAATTTCATCATTTCACCATCACAGAAACAGTAATGATTAAGACAATCACG
>NZ_JBIMBV010000076.1:0-854 GCF_048551735.1 Acinetobacter legionensis | reverse complement strand
GATCCATAACTTAGATTGGCTTGTACTTGTCCATCAGGACGAATGGTTTGAGTCAAATTCCCCAATTCATCGTACTCATAACGTAATACTGCTGTGAGTGGCGTTAGATTCGGTACTTTATAGTGTTGATGCTCACGTACCAACTGTCCAAGTTGATTGCGATAAAAATCAATTTGGCTTTCTGTATTGGTCGCTTTGCTGAGTTGGTTATTTAAGTTGTATTCAAATTCTTCAACTTGGCTATGCCGAGTCTGCAAATGGGTATAAGTCTTTGACGCGATCGAACCATCCATATGATAGCCGAATTGAGTCAGAATATTGGGTTGGCGGATTTGAAATAAAAATCCATTGTCATGATATGTAAAATGCTTTTCTTCACCATCAAAGGCTTGTTCACGCACCAATTGCCCAAAACGATTATAGTCAAATAGATATTCGGCATGGTTTTGATTGCTTAGTTTTTGAATTCGACCTTGTTTATCCCACTGGTAGCCGATTTGGTGTCTATTGGCATCGACCCGTTGCGCTAATAGCCCGACTTGATTGTATTTATATTGGGTGATTAAGCCTTTACTATCAGTATGCTTAAGTAAACGCCCTTCTTCATCATGTTCAAATTGTTCTTTTAATCCATCAGGATAAATGATTGCTTGTAACTGCCCTCGGTCTTTACCTTGAGTACTGTAGAGATACTGGACCTGTTGTGCATCCGCAGCAGCTTGTGCGGTCAGTGTACCGTCTTCATCATATTCCCAAGCACTACTTTTCCCTGAACAATCGGTATACGACACCATCTGCCCAAGATCATTATATTGAATTTTCTTTGAGCCGCCTTTGGCATCAACTACTTCAAC
>NZ_JBIMBV010000075.1:0-866 GCF_048551735.1 Acinetobacter legionensis | reverse complement strand
CCAAATATAAGAATAAAAACTGTCATTCCAACCCAATAATCCATTTAAAAGCGCCCTATTATGATCATATTTTGTGCATCGTTACCCGCATATTATAGATTGCTATTTCAGTGAATGTAAATTTATTAACCAGTTCATAATTTACCATTTGAGTACATTACTAGAAATAATAAAAGAGCCATTAGACAAAAACCAGTGATATAAAAAACCTAAATTTAGGGTCAAAATCCATTATTTAATCCTTTAAAAGCGTAATCAATGGGTCAATGCTCGAATATTGTTTGTGTCGATTTATAGTCATAAATCTAAGCGTCATAGACATGACGTTTTGTCTATAAATCAGTCCTTTGCGTATCATTTCGACAAGTCTTTTTTGTGAAAAGACTTGTACAAGTTTCACTTGCTAATCAATAAATTAAAAGAATAACAAGCTAAATACCCCCAAGAATTACCAATAACACAACCGAGTGTAAATGCTAAAGAGATCAAAACTAAAAATAATTGCATAGGAAAGAAATGAATAAATGCAGTTCTGACATGTGCATCATGTTTTTTACGTTCAGAATCCATTATTAAAATCCTATAAATCACGTGAAGAACGAGAATAATAATGTTCATGCAAGTGAACCTTTTCAGAAACTTCACGTATTAATGAATGAGCAAATTTCTCATGTTGAAAGATAAATATAATGTCATGACCAAGATGTCTGTGTGTTAATAGTGATTGAAGTCTATGATCTATGCCTTTAAAACGGGCGGTAAAGTAATCAAGATATTCACAACCGTCATAGATAATGTATGCAGATTGATTTATAAGCGTCCAATCAGAATCAGGAATGACTTTGAAAGTGTTAGGTAAAAAAGAC
>NZ_JBIMBV010000074.1:0-877 GCF_048551735.1 Acinetobacter legionensis | reverse complement strand
TTGCAACAGTTGTGATCGACTGGTTAATTGAACTAATACTGCTATTTATAGAATTAACAGCATTATTAATAGAATTTGTTATTGCGGTTTTTGAATCGTTAATTGCAGCAATGATTTTTGAATCGTCGAATTTAGAATTGTTTGGATTGTTATTAGGGTCATTAGGATTTGGCTTGGTAGGGTCAGGATTATTCTTTACACAGATCTCTTTACCATTGTATGAACCACTTACATAACCAGTCGGGCAACCCGTTGTTGGCTTGTCGCAGTAGGCTTCACCGTTTTTACAACCGTCAGAAGATGTTTTTGTACCGTTTAAAGTATCTGTTGGTCCCTGTGTTGGGCTTGTACAAGTTTGAGCAGTTGAAACGTATTTACCTTTAAAACTTACAGGTCCATTTGTTGCGTCACCCTCACCAGAGCCTAGAAAATCAAATTTATGAACGCAAGAATTTGCACATACTGTAGTACCAGTAAACTTTGCTAACATTGCATCATTAAGATTTAGCCATTCGTCATTATCTTTCCAATTTTGAATCGTGACTGAACCTGAATAAACATTTGATGTACCTGCTTTGCATTCAGTTGGCTTTAAAAAAACAGTATCAGTAACAGTAGAACCATATCTAGAGTATGTACAAGATGCTTGATTTGATGAAATAGAAACAGATAATGTGCCTTGTGTACCGTTACCATTTTTTAAAGATTGCTGACATGCAGCTTCAGCAGATGGGTAAAAAGTACCAAAATAACCTTGAACATACCAATCTTCCGCAAAAACATTAATTGATAGAAATGAAAGAGAAATAAAAATCAAATATTTAAAAAATTTCATCATTTCACCATCACAGAAACAGTAATGATTAAGACAATCACG
>NZ_JBIMBV010000073.1:0-879 GCF_048551735.1 Acinetobacter legionensis | reverse complement strand
AAGATATTCACAACCGTCATAGATAATGTATGCAGATTGATTTATAAGCGTCCAATCAGAATCAGGAATGACTTTGAAAGTGTTAGGTAAAAAAGACTTATCAGATGTGTTATCTATAATGTTTGTATAAACAGGTTTTGACTGTTTGAGCGCATTTTCAATTGCCAAACATGTCTTACCCGAACATGGTCGACCAGTAATGAGAGTGATCATTTAAAACCCCTTAAATTCAGCTAGGTTATTAGCGCCATTCGTTACGTTTGCTTGAATTCTTTGATCTACAGCATTGTTTTGAATTTGTTGTGATTGCAAGTATTGCTGATATTTCGCATTTTGCTCATGTGACATGCGATCTACTGGAGATGTTTGAGCAAAAGCATCTTTCTGGTTAACTTGTTGGATATTATTTGAAGTATTTTGATTGTTCGATGCAAAGTAGTTAAATGGTCTATCTCCATTCATTAACTTTTGACAGTCAGATTGTGAAACTTCATTTAGAATCGTGCCTTGCTGAGTATATGCGATGTATTTAGAGCCTTTTTTCATGCAACCGCTAAATATTGGTTTAGCAGTGACTTCATATTTAATTTGCTGTTGTATATGTTGTTGTTCATATGGCTTTTCAGGATTATATGATACTTGCGTATTCTCGAATTTATCACCAGTAACACTGCCCTTGTTTTTTGATAAATCATCGAACCATTTAATACATTCAGGCTTTTCTATGTTGACTGCTTTACGACATTCAAAGCTTAAATCGTTATTTTGCGGTTGTTGTGTAGTTACAGATGATGCTTGAGAATCTATAACTGTATTCGGCTTTTGTTCACCACTCGCAATTTGTGCATTCTCTCTGATTTTTGAAGCACTTAAAAATGG
>NZ_JBIMBV010000072.1:0-972 GCF_048551735.1 Acinetobacter legionensis | reverse complement strand
TATCAATCACTGTCGGATCGTATGACCATTCGTGTGCAACAAAAGCTAAATGACTAAGACACTTTTCTGTAGAAATCGCTGGAGTAAGAGCTTCTAATGAATGCTGACCTTGATCAGAAACGATCTTTGCAACACTCTCGAAAGCGCATTGAATGAATTCTTGTTTTGTACTGAAAGAGAGCTTATTCATATTAAAATCACAAATGCACAAATCATTTTTTTACAATAATACAGAAATCACAAGTGAATACAAGAATAAATCACAAATTCATTTATAATTTTTCAATTTAGAGATGGAATCAATGACATGGCAAAAACTTTTAGATTTACAGATGAAGAAGAACAAGCACTTAATGAAACTGGATTAAAGATAAACAGAGATTTAGTAAAAGCAGGAAAGAAACCGTTGCGAGATACAGAGATATTTCACGAAATAATTAAGCAAACATTGCTTGAAGGAATTATTGAAGTAACAAGAGATGGGGCTCTGAAAATCGAGACAAAAAAATAAATAGAATAGTTATAACCATTGATATTTATTACTAAAAAATTTAGCCCACTTTTAAAGTGGGCTACCCTCTTCTGAGAATTTTAAAATGAAAAAAACATATATATTTCTATTACTTATGATGATGTACAGTAGTAGTTATGCTGAAAAGATAATGGTAAGAATTTTATATAATATTCCTAAAAAAGAGATTATTACAATCTTAGTAAACACGACTGACTCATATAAAAAAATAAAATGTGAAGAAAAAACTATGAGCAAAGAGAGCCGAGATGAGATTGATAGAGCAACAAGAAAAAAGACAGAAGAAACAATAGTGCTAACAAAGATATGCAAAATATAGAGCTAGGAAGTCGCATAACGAAACTATTATGTTAAATAAGATATCTAAGACTGTGGCCTACACAACGCTATTGTTGCCACAGCTCAGCAACGTGAATCTAGATAATTGTATTCACGTTGCT
>NZ_JBIMBV010000071.1:0-996 GCF_048551735.1 Acinetobacter legionensis | reverse complement strand
AATCATCATTTGCTTTTTGAGCTAACTCTTTCGCTTGTTGTACAGATGTTTTAAGCCCTGAAATATCAGTATCAATATTTTCAATGTGATCAATCTTGGTCTGTAAGTCCTTATGCAATTGGCTTTCAGTGATTTGCTCATTTAAAAGATCAAGTACATCGGAAGCATCAGCGGAAGTCACACCACTGACCCAATCTGACCAATCGCCCACATTGCCGATGCGATCAATTAAACGACCTCGGTAATACTGGCGTAAGTTTGGCTGCATACCTTGAATGGTGTGAACGGTTGTTGGATAAGCAAACAAACCGAGTTGAGCAATGTTTGAGGTTCCATCTGGTGAAACTTCAATTTCAGTATAGGCGGTATCAAGTGCACCCACCGCTGGAAACAACCAGTTTAATTTCATGCCAAATAAAATCCCTTCAGCACGAAGATTTGCTAACTTTGGTGGTTTACCTTGCTTGCCTTTTAATTCAGTTAGTACTGAATAGGTTGGTAATGAGGAAATATCAAAAGCACTGATTGCAATTACTCGCGCCTCATATTGCCCTGCGTAAATACCAGCTATTTCTGCCGAATTATTTCCAGTTAAGGGTAGCTTTAACCAAGTGCCGTTATCTTTACGCCATTCCACTTGGTATTTGGTAGCATCTTTGGCTTGTGGCCAACTGATCACCATAGTTTCAACTGACATTCCCTGCTGAACCATCTGTTCGCTCGAAATCGTGACTGATTCAACTGGTGCTTGGGTTGTAGGGTTAATAATTGATATAGGTCGATCATCAATAAACGCACCATGATCAATGGCATCATATTTCGAATCATTGTGCTGAATAGCATTAATTGTGAATTGGTGTGGCTCGTCTTGTGAGATTGAAACGACACGAAATTTCATTGTCGCTAAATCTTGTGCATCAATCACCCACACGTTCTGCACTGCGACAGAATCGAATGCAGATACTACAGTAACAACTCGACCAGCAATACTTGATA
>NZ_JBIMBV010000070.1:0-1025 GCF_048551735.1 Acinetobacter legionensis | reverse complement strand
CATAGTTGCTTGGTACTTTGATCTTTACACCCTTTAGATCTACTGCAATTTTGGCAATATTCGAGAATGTTTCAGCATCATATTGCACGCCAATCAATGCAGTATTTGGGTAAGCAAGCTTAACATCGACAACTTCAGTAATGGCTTGAATATACATCTTATCGCTGACATATTCAGAGCTTGAATTCGGTGTTTTACGTAAGACGCGAATCAACCAACTATTATTGGCTTTTGGTAAGCCGACACGATGGGTACGTTCATAATTTGCTGAAGTTTTTCCTGACATTTGAGTATCAAGCATTAACTCCCATGCCCCCCCATCAGTCTGCACTTCAATCAAGTAATCAATAACAATACCTGAGACATCGCCATTACTTGGGTCTTGCTGTTTTAAAGCCCCAAAGCGCACTCTTACAATCACGGCATCGAGATTAAGATTGGTAACCCCTTTAACCCAAGGCGTATCACTTTTAAGTTCAATACCAACAGCAGTTTCAGAAGCAATGCTTTCAAAACCTTCCATGTATGCCTGATCATTGGTACCTGAGCGAAAATCTAGAGTGACATCTTGAAAGTTTCTTGCACCACTATCATTTTCAACTGGTGTGTCATCCAGGAAGATTGACTTAAAGCCATTTGCTAAGCCCTCAACTTCGCCCTCACTCATGCCATACTGTAAACGTGCATAGGTTTTTGAAGCGGTTGTATCGTTTGCAACTTTGGGTTGTCTTTGGTTTTTGCTACCGCCTTTTGCGCCTTTTACTGTTTTAAGCATACTTTTTCCCACACAATAAAAAAGCGCTTAATGCGCTTATATTCTTAAATTATTTCTTCCCACCGCTGCTGCCACCGCCTGTAAAACCAGCATCTGCAGAACTAAAAGTATCTACTGCAAATTGACCAGCATTTACAATGAATCCACCAACTTCGCGCTGACCATACAGAATCGGAACTGGATTACCTTGTGAGATTGTGGTGACTGCTCCACCAAATCCCTTATTTGCTCTGTTTCCGTCTTGATTTTG
>NZ_JBIMBV010000069.1:0-1087 GCF_048551735.1 Acinetobacter legionensis | reverse complement strand
GGCAGAGTAAAACTTGAAGTGCGACATAAACCACCTAATTAATTTAAAGGGTTTATGGAGTATATAAAATTGTCATACCATCATCTTAACTTTGAAGATCGTACTGCATTAATGCTTGAGTCAAGAAAAGAAGGCTTTTCAGCCAGAAAATTTGCTGAACTCATTAAAAGACATCCTAGTACGATCTATCGTGAGCTTAAAAGAAATAGCATCAATGACGTTTATCAAGCTCAATATGCTTCTGATAACACCTTCGCTAGACGTAGACGTGGTCACAGAAAACTCAAAATCGATTCAATCCTCTGGAAATTTATTGTTGAAGCGATCCGTTGTTTATGGTCTCCTCAGCAAATAGCAAAGCGTTTAAAGACATTTCCTGATTTGGATCAAACAATGAATGTAAGCCATACAACGATTTATTCAACGATACGAGCATTACCAAAGGGTGAGTTGAAAAAAGACTTATTATCCTGTCTGCGTCATGAAAATAAAAAGCGAAAAGCTAACGGTGAACCTAAAAAAGATTCTATATTACAGGATATTAAAACTATTCATGAGCGCCCAGCCGAAGTTCAAGAAAGAAAAATACCGGGTCATTGGGAAGCTGATTTAATTAAAGGTAAAGACAATAAAAGTTCGATAGCAACACTTATTGAACGAAATACACGGCTCTGTATCTTGGCAACATTACCTGATGCAAAGGCAGAATCAGTGCGCAAGGCTTTAACTGAAGCTCTGAAATATTTACCTGCAGAACTGCGTAAAACGTTGACCTATGACCGTGGACGCGAGATGGCAGAACATAAAATACTTGAAGAAGATTTAGGCATAGATGTATATTTCTGTGACCCACATTCACCCTGGCAAAAAGGCACATGCGAAAATATGAATGGTTTAATTAGGCAATATTTACCTAAAGGGATTGATTTAAATCAGGCAGATCAGCATTATTTAAATCAAGTTGCCATGTCACTGAATACTCGTCCTAGAAAAGCGTTAGATTGGCTTACACCATTAGAGAAATTTGCTCAGCTTGTTGATTATCATAAGACTTTTCAAACTGTCGCACCTCATGTTTGAATTCGCC
>NZ_JBIMBV010000068.1:0-1100 GCF_048551735.1 Acinetobacter legionensis | reverse complement strand
CAAAATATTGAAGTTTTGTTTGCCTGAGTTTCCATCTAAATCACACGGAAATGTAAATTTTTCATTGCTCATAAATTATGTCCAATAAAAAACCCACCAAAGTGGGTTTGAAGTTTAATACTGAATAAACATTTGAATATTAATCACTTGATGATCTTAAAATAAAGCTAAAATCTGCAGTTGTTTTGATAAGTTGAGGCTTGCCATTTATAATCAAAGGCTTAAAACTTGCCTGTTTGATGAACTCACTTAAAGCATATTTATCTAGAGCGGGTATTCCAGTCCCTCGAAAAACTATGACTTTGGTTAATTCACCTTTTTCATTAGCTTCTACACTCAATCTTATCGTTCTATCACTTCCTTTTAAATCAGCATTTTTATAATTAAATTTAGGATACACAGCATAATCAGGAATTCTGGAAACTGAAAAGTTAAAAGGTAATTTCAAGCGCGATGGGTGATTTGATTTTACATCCCATTCATTCCACACTTTGAGTTTTGATCTTTTCACAGCCCTTAATACTAAATTGTCTAAATCATCCAATCCGCTACTTTTACTTACTTCCGCTTTTTGAACCCTTCCATTCTCATCGGTTTCTAAAAAGATTAATATATCTCTGTCGTAACCCTTTAATATTTCATTATTAATTCTAACTTTTGGCGGTATTATCCATTTCATTAACATTCCAGTTTCTGTACTTCTCTGTACTTCTCGAACCTGAGAATCTGCTCCAAAACAAAAACTGGAAACCAAAAAGCAGAAAATTATAAATAAGCTTTTCATGATATATCTCTTGTATTTAGTCCAAGATACTAATTTTAAGGACAAAAAGAAACCTCCCGTGGGAGGTTTTTTGTTTTCTTAAATTTCTAAAACCAAAAAAGCTTAATTCTTAAATTTTGCCAACCCATTTGCGTGAAATTACTACCTATAAAATTTTTATAAATAATTAATTAACACTTAAAAGTTTAGCTTTTACAGAAATATTATTTCCACCAGATACTTGGCGAATTCAAACATGAGGTGCGACAGTTTGAAAAGTCTTATGATAATCAACAAGCTGAGCAAATTTCTCTAATGGTGTAAGCCAATCTAACGC
>NZ_JBIMBV010000067.1:0-1119 GCF_048551735.1 Acinetobacter legionensis | reverse complement strand
TATAGCTTATTTTGCATATTTATCAAGTAAAAAAACCTCCCGAAGGAGGTTTGTTAAATTACCACGCTGGCGCATTAAACCATTTAGGATTCACACCTATTCGATGACCTGTTGATAAATTAATTGTTCTGCAAAATGAATCAACCAAAGGCTGACCACGGTTAGTCCGAAAATCAAAGTCAGCGCTAACTTTTCTAGCCAATGAATTAGATTTTAAGATGTAGCTGGCATAATTGTTGATAAACAATGGATCTATTAGCTCTAAAGCCTTCCAAACATTGTCCATAGCGCCATTCTGAGCAAGAATTGCCTCTGTCATTTGGCGTATCAACTCATAATCATCTTTATCAAACAACGAGCCCTGTTTTTCCGTCTGACTATACAAAGCAATCAAGTAGTGAACATATTCCACAGCGACTGGTATTTCATCATAAGGAATCTCATCAATGTGTTTTACGTTGAAACGCTGATGAACGAGTTTGTATGCATCACTGTAATTTAAGTGTTTAGTCTTAGCCACAAGAAGATTTACAGCATTGGTTAGGGGTTCGCGTTCTTCTTTGTGAGTTTTAGCAATTGGATTTCCAACTTCTTTATCAAGAATGTCGAGTACCCATTTGCGGAATTGCTTGGCAATATCTGTTTTGGAAAACATTGCGATTAAGTGGCAGCCACGAAGTGAAAAGATGCGGATCGTTTTAGTTAAATTTTTGCTTTTCTTCGAGACACTCAAATTGAGGGTCTCGACAGAATCATTGATACTTAAATTGAGGGTCGTTGTCATTGATGAATTAAACTCATCCTGATTACGCTCATAAACCTGAGTCACTGCATCCGATTTTGCATAACCAAGGGCTTTAGCCAACTCGGTTGCAGTTAGCCAAATTTGGCCATTCTGCTCCACTGGTGAAAAATTTACATCGTTAAAACTTAGTGTTAAACTTGTCATGTGTTTACATCCTTAAGTGATGGCAACTAAACCTTGTATTGATTGGTAGTCTGGCAAGGTTTTTTTGTGCCTATTGATTTCATGCTTTCGCACTCTCTATTTCATTTTTCATTTGCTTAACCGCATGGTTAATTAAATAATTCACTGGTCTTTCATACTCCTGACCAAGC
>NZ_JBIMBV010000066.1:0-1126 GCF_048551735.1 Acinetobacter legionensis | reverse complement strand
GCTTGGTCAGGAGTATGAAAGACCAGTGAATTATTTAATTAACCATGCGGTTAAGCAAATGAAAAATGAAATAGAGAGTGCGAAAGCATGAAATCAACAGGCACAAAAAAACCTTGCCCGACTACCAATCAAATGCAAGGTCTAGTTGCCATCACTTAAGGATGTAAACACATGACAAGTTTAACTCAAATCGCAGTACCTTTCCACAATGCTGAGCTATATATTGTGGAATTTGAAGGGCAACCGTATACACCCATGAAGCCTATTGTTGATGGCATGGGGCTGAGCTGGACAACTCAATATAGAAAGCTAATGACAGGGTATGCTCAAGATGAGCATACCCCTAACAGATGGGGTGTAACGAAAATCGTTATACCAACTTTGGGTGATTTGCAAGAAATGCTCTGCATTCCACTTCGTAAATTATTTGCTTGGCTTAACTCCATTAGCCCAAATAAGGTAAAACCCGAACTTCGAGATACCGTAATTAAGTATCAAGAAGAATGCGACGATGTACTTTGGGATTATTGGACTAAGGGTGTTGCTGTAAACCCTCGATCAACCAAAGAAGAACGCGAACCCCTAACTAATGCTGTAAATATGCTCGTAGCTAAAACTAAGCATTTAAACTATAGCGATGCATACAAACTCGTTCATCAGCGTTTCAACGTAAAACACATTGATGAGATTCCTTATGATGAAATCCCTGTCGCTGTGGAATATATTCATCACTTAATTGCTTTGTATAGTCAGACAGAAAAACAGGGTTCGCTGTTTGATAAAGATGATTATGAGTTGATACGCCAAATGACAGAGGCAATTCTTGCTCAGAATGGCGCTATGAACAATGTTTGGAAAGCGTTAGAGTTAGTAGCTCCAAATGATTTCATTTATTTTCATCAGTACATCATGGAATCCAATGTATTAGCTCGAAAGGTTAGTATTGGATTCGATTTCAAAACCAAGTGTGGCACACCATTGGTTGATCAATATTGTAGAACGATCAATTTTTCAACTGGTGCAAGAATGGGTGTGAATCCTAAATGGTTTAATGCGCCAGCGTGGTAATTTAACAAACCTCCTTCGGGAGGTTTTTTTACTTGATAAATATGCAAAATAAGCTATA
>NZ_JBIMBV010000065.1:0-1127 GCF_048551735.1 Acinetobacter legionensis | reverse complement strand
TCTTGTGCGTCAACCTTGGGTGTAAGCATCTGTGCAATACCGCCTACAACCATTCCAGCTCCAGCACCTATTAACGCAATCCCCATGGGTGTGCCCACACCAGTGAAAATACCCGCGACAATCAAAACAGCCCCAAGTACAAGTTGTAAAACACCACCATCCCCACCTGACCCAATGACTTTAGGCACAATCTTGATAACCTTGGCACCAGTCTCAAAATCAATCTGATCCTCACTGATATTTTCATCATCTTGAAAAACAGCAAAGGTAAGTCCGTGTTCATGAGCGGTTAGCATGAATTGTTCAAAGCCGGGCACTTGGACTGATAGCGCTTTTACAGCTTCACGGGTGCTTTCAACAGCAAGCTTAAATTCCTTACCAAACTTCTTTCCCAGTACGCCATATAATTTGATCGTTTTAAGCATTCTTATGCCTCACAATTTTGACAACACGCTCTTGCCATTGTTGCCCAAAGATTTCACGCACTGACTTTCGATCATAAGGATGATGTAGGATTAATGGTCCACCAAAACAACTCGTGCTTTCTTCTGACTTCAATTGCCACTGATCACCCAACCAAATCACAGCATGATTCGGGTGTTCTGTACGGCCAACATTACACACCAACATGTCACCATACTGAGGTTCACTGACTTCATAAAATCCAGCTGCGTCTAAGTTTTCTAGATAAAGGGATTTGTGATCTTTATCACTCCACCAATCATCTTTACGCTCGAAATCAATCAACTGAATACTTAACTCACGATTATAAAAATCACGAATAATTGAATAGCAATCTTGATATCCATGATGGTAATCACGACCAATGAGTGGTGCTTTATAGCCACATGGCTTATAGACTTGAAAATCTACTTCGGGCCAAGCACAAATCACCCATGGCATTTCATGAAGTTCAATTTGTAATAAATCTAAATCAGAAGCTCGTGCTGTAGCGTTTGGATGTGAATGTACATAGGCTTGAATCTCACCTTGATCTTCAGCTTTCGCCAAGTCTTCATGATGAATTTGAAACTGACCTTTTTCAGCGACATTACGGCATGGAATATACTCACCTGAAACAATAACCCCGCAACATTCTGCGGCGAAACATTGTTCAGCATGAGATA
>NZ_JBIMBV010000064.1:0-1150 GCF_048551735.1 Acinetobacter legionensis | reverse complement strand
CTTAATCAAACTGCTTATAAGGAATTTATCCATGCTATTTAAATCAACAATTACTGTATTTGGTGCTAAATCTTCGAAAGGGGCTTTCGAGGGTAAACCTTATGATTCTACAACTATCTTCTATAAGGCCGATCTCCAGGAAGGTGACAATTTTGTAGGTGAAGTTGGTGAATCAATCAAATGGGGTACTTCTGATAATTTCGAGAAAATTAAATTACTTGAATTTCCTCTTGTAGCAGATGTAACCCTTCAACAAGTTTCGAATGGTCGTCAAGTAACCACAATCATTATTGATCTTGCTCCACAAAAACCACAACAACAGGGCAAACCAGCGCCATGATTCACGCTAACTTTTTAACTTATAGCTGTCCTACATGTGGCACATATCTGCACAAAGGTCAGTACCAGTTTCACGTTTCAGTGTGTAAAGGATAACTAAATGGATTACATGGTCTGGTACTTCTTTTTATTTGGAATACTTGCTCACATGTATTTCATTTATAAGCTTATTTTAAGGATTTTAAGACATGGCATACGTCTGCGAACAACTACAAATAATTGAGGGTGTGCAAACGTGTGTCTTGTGGGTAGAACAAGTCACATTTACCGACTTTTTCGCCATAACTTCGGCACAGGCTTTTTCTATTGGCTTGGCTGCTTGCCTTGTCATTATTACAGGTGCTGTGTTTAACAAACTTGGTCAACTAGGGGATAAATCTCATGACTGAAAAAAATCAAATCGCTGTTAAAACAGTTCAAAAACAATCACGTTTACAAACCATCTTAAACCGTGGTGCTGTAGTTGGTGTTTTAGCTTCAGGCACATCAATGGCTCGTGCTGACTATGATGTAACTGCAATTATAACCAATCTTGGCTTGGCTGTAACTGCTGCTGCAACGATCGGTGTTGCTTGGCTTGGTTTTACTGCTGGCATTGCAATTTGGCGCAACCTTCGAGCTGCTGCTAAGTAACTCAACAAGAAGAGGGTTAGCCCTCTTCTTTTCATTTCACTAGGGGATAAATATGGAAGCTTCAATCGTTAACTGGCTTATCGTGATTGTCTTAATCATTACTGTTTCTGTGATGGTGAAATGATGAAATTTTTTAAATATTTGATTTTTATTTCTCTTTCATTTCTATCAATTAATG
>NZ_JBIMBV010000063.1:0-1167 GCF_048551735.1 Acinetobacter legionensis | reverse complement strand
GGTCTGAATGGGTCAGTGGTGTGACTTCTGCAGATGCTTCAGATGTACTTGAACTATTGAATGAGCAAATCACTGAAAGCCAATTGCATAAAGACTTGCAGACAAAGATTGATCATATTGAAACGATTGATGCTGAAATCGGGCCAATTCGTCAAGATATTCAAAATACGAAAGATCAGATTTCGCAAGAAATTATTGATCGTCAGCATGCAATTCAGAATGCTGAAGATGGCTTATCTCAGAAAATCAATGATAGCGAAGAAGGTATATTGGAAGTCATTGATACAGTTAAAAAATCAAGTGATCAAGGTATAGCAGCTGCACAAACAGCAATCAAAGTTGTTGCTGATGATTTGAAACTGACTGCTGAAAAAACAGATGGTGTTTATGCGCAATTGAATCCTCCTTTAATTGGCTCATCAACTGATCTGATCGGTAGTGATCAAGGCTTTGCAGGAACCTGGTCAGTTCAATCAGCAATCATCGAAGGTGATCTCGCCCTTAGTAAACGAGTTGATACAACAGTTGTACAGATCAATGATGTGCAGGCTTTTGCACAGCAAGAAGTTGTTGCACGAGTCGAAGGTCAAAAGGCCACTGTTGATAAAATTGACACATATATCGCTGAGAACGATACAGCTTTAGCATCTGTACGTGATTCTGCAAAAATTGCTGTTGATACATCAAAAGCGAATGGCGAACTGATTCAAAGTATGGAATTAGAGTTGGATGATAAGGCATCAACAGGGCAATTGACGCAAGTTAAGTCTGAGATTGAAGAGGATTATAACGGCAAGATCACAGCACAAACGGCAAAGATCGACGGTGTTTATGCTCAAATCAATCCGCCATTAATCGGCTCTGAATCTGATCTGATTGGTAATTCTGGCAGTTATGCAGGTGTTTGGTCAGAACAATCAGCACGAATAGAGGGAGATTTAGCTCAATCGATTCGTACTGACCAAGTTCTTGCAACGATTAGCGGAAATGATGCTTTATACAAGCAACAAATCAAAGCGAATGCTGATGCTGTTTCTGCAAACGTCACTGCTACGACAACTTTGCAAACCAAGGTTGGTGAAAATACAGCGTCGATTCAAACCCAACAATCATCAATTAATGGTATCAATCTTCAATATACCTTGAAATTACAGTCAGGTAATTTGA
>NZ_JBIMBV010000062.1:0-1329 GCF_048551735.1 Acinetobacter legionensis | reverse complement strand
CCTTACAACCTGATGCCTTAAATGATCCGATTTGCGCAACATTGGCTGACGATCAAAGTTCTAAAACGGATAAAAGTATTAGCTATGCGATTGGTGCGGAGCGGGTTAATCATTCAGACTTTTACTTGCCTAAAGTTGGTTTTGCCTTTAGTCGTCAATATAACTCTCAAATGAATGAGTTTGATCACAGTATGATCGGCGCACGTTGGATGATGCCATTTTCCAATGTGATCATACAAAACCAAAATGGGTATTTATTTATTGACAGCAATGGACGCAAACACCAACTGCCTGCTTCGATCGTCTATGAAAAATATCAGGTACCCTTTGAAGGCTTTAGTGTCGCACCACATGACGATGGGGATTTATTGCTGAATTTTGGTTCAGACTGGAATTTCCATTTTCATAGTTTTAATGCTGGAAAACATTATCACCTCGTTCAACAATTTAATGATCAGACTGATGAAAAAGTAGTACTGACCTATTTATTGTTTGAACAATTTGCCTATTTACAGGCGATTGATTTTCAATTGAAGCGCGCTAAACATTTAGTTAAATTTGCTTTTAATGAACAAGCCAAAGTGATTGCCGCATTTGTCGATGAACAAACAGAAGCATTGGCACGTTATGAATACGATCAACAAGGCAATCTGATCAAAGCCATTGATCAAAATGGACATACACGCAGTTATGAGTATAACCATGCCCATCAATTGACCCGTTATACAGATCGTACTGGACGTGGGCAAAATATTCGATATGAATCTACTGCACCCAAGGCCAAAGCGATTGAGGAGTGGGCAGATGATGGCAGTTTTAAAACCCGTTTAGAATGGCATCCACGTTTGCGTCAAGTGGCAGTCTATGACGCTTATGATGTTCCGACCTATTATTATTTTGATTTAGATGGCTTTACCTATCGTACTCGTTTAGCCGATGGTCGTGAAAAGTGGATATCTCGAGATAGTCAAAAACGGATTACGCGTCAAATTGATTTTGCAGGCTTAGAAACGGAACAAGCTTATAATGAACTAGGTCAATTGGTGAAAATTGTACAGCCAAATGGTGGCATTATCCTGTTTGCCTATGATGAAAATGGTAATCTGACTGAAACTAAGGACCCAGAAGGCAATATCTGGAAAAAACAATATGATGCTGATGGCAATGTCAGCAAAGACATTAATCCTTTAGGGCATATCACCCAGTATAAATATAATAATGACAACCAATTGGTTGAAGTAGTTGATGCCAAAGGCGGCTCAAAGAAAATTCAATATAATGATCTTGGGCAGATGGTGTCGTATACCGATTGTTCAGGGAAAAGTAGTG
>NZ_JBIMBV010000061.1:0-1343 GCF_048551735.1 Acinetobacter legionensis | reverse complement strand
ACAGCGTACCTGTGGTATCTACCGCTGCACTCTCAAATGTCGGTGCTGTGCTATCCCCACCTGGAATAATCGAACCATTGTCTACTGCTGTCGCTGGAAGCGTTGCTGCATCATTGCCTGCTGCATCTTGAATCGCATTAACATCATTCCCCGTAGTTGGATCGGTATAACCCACCTCAACCGCTTGACCTGCTGTGACTGCTGTACCTAAGGTCAACACCACACTAGAACCATTCACTGTAACTGCTGTTACAGGTACCACCTGACCATCTGCGGTCACCACGAAACTGTTCAATGGCGGTAAGTTGGTGCCGTCTAGCGCTTCGCTATAGGTCAACGTCAATGATGTGCCTGTTGTATCGAGTGCTGCACTGACAAATGTCGGTGCTGTGCTATCTCCACCGCCAGGCACAGTTGAACCATTGTCCACCGTTGTTGCTGGAAGTGTTGCTGCATCATTGCCTGCTGCATCTTGAATCGCATTTGGATCATTACCCGTAGTTGGGTCGGTATAGCCCACTTCAACCGCTTGACCTGCTGTGACTGCTGTACCTAAGGTCAACACCACACTAGAACCATTCACTGTAACAGCTGTTACAGGTACCACCTGACCATCTGCGGTCACTGCAAAGTCGCCAGCAACAGGTGGATGTAATGGATCAAGTGCTTCACTGTAGGTAAGGGTTAATTGTGTTCCTGTACTATCTACATGTGAAGATTGGAATTGCGGGTTTGTAACGTCACCTGCAGTAATTTCAAGCGCTTTTGGATTACCAGCACCATCTGTCACAGTGACCGTAATTTTTTCACCATCTGTAAGTGGTCGGGTTAACTGGACATTATTAACAATACCATTTCCCGTTGCTGTCCCTGTTCCAATTACATTGCCATTAGTATCCGTAATTTTAACTTGACCTGCTTCATTTGAAGTAACTTCAACATGTGTCGCGTCTTGAATGCTTGTAGTAATCACTGGTGCAGTTACATCACCTGCTGTAATTTCAACTGTTTTTGGATTACCCGCGCCATCTGTCACAGTAACCGTAACTTTTTCACCATCTGTAAGTGGGCGAGTTAACTGAATATTATCAACAGTGTTATTACCAGTGACGGTACCCGTACCAATTACATTACCATTTCCATCTGTGATTTTAACTTGACCAACTTCATTTGAAGTAACTTCAATATGAGTTGCATTTTGAATAGTTGTCGTAATAATAGGCGGTGTCACATCACCTACTGTAATTACTTGGCGAATTCAAACATGAGGTGCGACAGTTTGAAAAGTCTTATGATAATCAACAAGCTGAGCAAATTTCTCTAATGGTGTAAGCCAATCTAAC
>NZ_JBIMBV010000060.1:0-1412 GCF_048551735.1 Acinetobacter legionensis | reverse complement strand
TTATTTAACATAATAGCTTCGTTATGCGACTTCCAAGCTTTATTTTCTTTTGCTTTCAGTTATTTCTTGGTTACATATAAAATATACAAGCACTCTACCTCTATTATTTTTTGATATTATTTTTAATATATTAATCCCATCATCACTTCTTAAATATTCTTCACATTTTTGTCTTTCATATTCATTTTTTGAATCAGTCATTACTGAAAGTAGTCTTTTATTATCAGTATCATATACGATTTTAGCTTTTACTTCTTTTGTTGCATTCAGCAGGGTACTTGTTGTTAAAAGTATCATTGCAATGAAAATTTTATTCATGATTATTCTCTTAAAGGAAAGTCCACTTTAATTGTGGACTTTTTATTTATCTAGTAATCAGGGTCGACATAGATAATTAATCTGCTTTTTTTATTTCTTCGATATATTTTGTTACATCTTTTGCTGTAATTTCACTTAAATGCTTATAAATCAATGCATTGATTATGTCCGCTTCTTCGATTCTTTCTTTTGTTTCGATAATAAAGTCAAGTGACTTTTCTTTGATCGATTCAACGAATTCACCACGTATTCTATAAGTTTTTGATAAATCTGATTTTTTCATGTAACACCTGAACATTGTTAAACGCAACAACATTATTGTGTCACACGTTGCAGTGTTGCATGCAATTCTGTTATATTTCTGTCAAATTGTTGCGTGTGATGTTGTTGCAAATGGAAAATAAACTCTCTTTCAATACAAAACAAGAATTCATTCAATGCGCTTTCGAGAGTGTTGCAAAGATCGTTTCTGATCAGGGACAACATTCTTTAGAAGCTCTTACTCCAGCGATTTCTACAGAAAAGTGTCTTAGTCATTTAGCTTTTGTTGCACACGAATGGTCATACGATCCGACAGTGATTGATACATATGCAAATTTATACAAAGAATCAAATTCAGAATTAATCGAAGCGTTTGGGGAAGAGTGATGGATTACTTAAAATTTGAACATATTAAATGCTCTGGTTGTGGTCGTTTTATTATTCGAAAAGATTTTCTAATTGCCTCTAATCATGAAACTTGGTGCGAAATCATCATAGATTTAGAGGGTTAGATAATGAAAACAATACTTTCCCAAATACAAGAATTTGATTCTGCTTGTCTGACTGTTTCTGAAATATTCCATGCTGAAAAAGAGATTTCACATGAAATTTATGCACGTACTGCTTTCGGTGATGTGTCTTTAGCTGATTCCCAAATCCTTACAAACATGTTGCAGGGTATTACTAAAAATAAGCTGTCTGCTTTTGAAAATGCTCTTGTTCAGCCAAAGAAAAAAGATGATCAATCTATTGCTGAAATCTTTGTACAAAAAATAGCCATACCCGCTAAAAACACGGCAGTAAGTGGACTTGAGACCCCCTTTTATAATATG
>NZ_JBIMBV010000059.1:0-1573 GCF_048551735.1 Acinetobacter legionensis | reverse complement strand
TTACAGATGATGCTTGAGAATCTATAACTGTATTCGGCTTTTGTTCACCACTCGCAATTTGTGCATTCTCTCTGATTTTTGAAGCACTTAAAAATGGATTATTTGAGCCAAAGACCATATATAAAATAATAGAAACGACAACAAGTAAAAAGCCACCAAGCTTGTAATAAAGCACAGGTATTTTGAGTTTATGAGTATCAATCGTGGTCGATTTATATTTATCGAAAATCTTAGTGTCAGGCTTAAATGTTTCATGACTTTCTGCTTTGTTTTTAGAGCCTGTTGAATCAGGCATCATGACCGCATAACGCCATAGGAATACATCAGCAAAACCACGACCATAAGCACGGTGTAAGTGATAGTGTGAACCCACTAGACCCAATAAATGATTATGTAAGAAGTTAGGGCTTTGAGTGATAAGAATAATGTCATGTCCAGTATGACGATGGGTTTCTAATTCTTGTACACGTCCATCTGAACTAAGTTTTTCACGACCCTTATATTTAAAGAAATCAAATTGTTGTGCTTCATCATAGATAACGATAGAACCGTCAGGCGTATTTCTCCAGTCGTCATTTTCAGGAAGTGGATTAACCCCCTCATAATCAAAGCCATCAATGTTTGTGTAAACTGGACGACCTTCTTTTAAATAATTTAAAGCTCGAGTAGCAGCCATAGCAGTTTTAAAAGAACCAGGCTTACCCGTAAACAGAAATAGCATTTCTTTGTACTCCTTTTATTTCATGACACGCCCCACGCTACGTACACGGAGACGCGTACGGTGCGTGTAAGCGCGTCACGACATTTTTTTTAGTGACATTGAACTCGCAACAATGGTTGCACGGGCAACAAGTGCACCAATAATGATTGAAATTGCTTGATCTATACCTGAGATGCTGAGTAAACCTAAATATGTAGGGTCGACATTGGATGATGCATCTATGGCTTTTTGAATAAATTTAGAAAGTATTCCATTGATAATTGCAGATGAAACAATAGCAACACCAGCACCTAGTAAAACTTGTCTAGCGAAGTTAGAGAGTAACCAAGAACCGATAGCGAATAATAATGCAGGCATGTTATCCCCTCATTCCTAAAATAATGTAGGCTGCAGAGAAGTAAGCACATGCAATTATTGCCCATCTTATTTTTGAAAGTAATTCACACCAAGGAGACCATTTAAGGACCAAAGTTGAAGACTGACCCATTAAAGAAATCGGGATTTGAACATCGGGAGGACATGAAGCAGACCAAGAAACATAAGATTTTTCATAGTCACCGACATCATATTCTTCAATAGTGGGTTTTTCATTTTCTGGGAGATTATTGTCTCCAGTGAGCCAATCTTCTATGTCTTTGAGAAGTGAATTACCCTCTTCTTGACCTTTAATGATTTGATCTAATTTTTTGCCATTTTCTTTAGTTGCTTCAGTGCCTTTGTTGACTGCGTTAGTAACTTTCTCACCACTTGCATTCACAGAATTTGAGACTTTATCGCCATTTCCATTGACCGCACTGGTGACAGCATTAACTGAATTATTCAGAGAATCTATTGCTGATTTAACAGAATTAA
>NZ_JBIMBV010000058.1:0-1573 GCF_048551735.1 Acinetobacter legionensis | reverse complement strand
TTACAGATGATGCTTGAGAATCTATAACTGTATTCGGCTTTTGTTCACCACTCGCAATTTGTGCATTCTCTCTGATTTTTGAAGCACTTAAAAATGGGTTATTTGAACCAAAGACCATATATAAAATAATTGAAACAACAACAAGTAAAAAACCACCAAGCTTGTAATAAAGCACAGGTATTTTAAGTTTGTGGGTATCAATCGTGGTGGATTTATATTTATCGAAGATCTTTGTATCAGGTTTAAATTTTTCGTGGCTTTCTGCTTTGTTTTTAGAGCCTGTGGAGTCAGGCATCATCACCGCATAACGCCACAAGAATACGTCAGCAAAACCACGACCATAAGCACGGTGTAAGTGATAGTGTGAACCCACTAGACCCAGTAAATGATTATGTAAGAAGTTGGGACTTTGAGTGATAAGAATAATGTCATGCCCAGTATGACGATGGGTTTCTAATTCTTGTACACGTCCGTCAGTACTCAGTTTTTCTCGACCCTTATACTTAAAGAAATCAAACTGCTGAGCTTCATCATAAATAACGATAGAGCCGTCAGGTGTATTTCTCCAATCATCATTTTCAGGAAGTGGATTTACACCCTCATAATCAAAGCCATCAATGTTTGTATAAACTGGACGACCTTCTTTTAAATAATTTAAAGCTCGAGTAGCAGCCATAGCAGTTTTAAAAGAACCAGGCTTACCCGTAAACAGAAATAGCATTTCTTTGTACTCCTTTTATTTCATGACACGCCCCACGCTACGTACACGGAGACGCGTACGGTGCGTGTAAGCGCGTCACGACATTTTTTTTAGTGACATTGAACTCGCAACAATAGTTGCACGGGCAACAAGTGCACCAATAATGATTGAGATGGCTTGATCTATGCCTGAGATGCTAAGTAAACCTAGATATGTAGGGTCGACATTAGATGAGGCATCTATAGCTTTTTGAATGAATTTTGAAAGTATTCCATTGATAATTGCAGATGAGACAATGGCTACTCCAGCACCAAATAGGACCTTTTTGGCGAAGTTTGAAAGCAACCATGAACCGATGTGAAAGAGTAATGCTGGCATATTATCCCCTCATCCCTAAAATAATGTAGGCAGCAGAGAAGTAAGCACATGCAATGATTGCCCATCTTATTTTTGAAAGTAATTCACACCAAGGAGACCATTTAAGAATCAATGTAGAAGATTGACCCATTAAAGAAATCGGAATTTGTACGTCAGGTGGACATGATGCAGACCAAGAAACATAGGACTTTTCATAGTCACCGACATCATATTCTTCGATTGTAGGTTTTTCATTTTCAGGGAGATTATTTTCTCCAGTAAGCCAATCTTTTATATCTTTGAGTAGAGAGTTACCCTCTTCTTGACCCTTGGCAATTTGATCTAATTTTTTGCCATTTTCTTTGGTTGCTTCAGTGCCTTTATTAACTGCATTGGTAACTTTCTCACCGTTTGCATTGACAGAATTTGAGACTTTATCGCCATTTCCATTGACCGCACTGGTGACAGCATTAACTGAATTATTCAGAGAATCTATTGCTGATTTAACAGAATTAA
>NZ_JBIMBV010000057.1:0-1633 GCF_048551735.1 Acinetobacter legionensis | reverse complement strand
TTTTATGCTTTAATAGACAAAAGAAAACCCACGCAGGGTGGGTTAGAGAATTAATTTGAAAATTTATTTGTTGCTTAAGACTTTAGTTTTTGCCTCTCTAGATTCTTTTCGAGCCTTTAACGTTTTCTCCAACATTGATATCTCTTTTAGATCACTCCATGCTAGAAAAAAACTAAATATTGATGTTAAACCAACTGATAATATTAAGGCCAATAGATGTTTACTGGAAAGTAAGCTTAATGAATTGAGAATATACATTCCAAATACAATTACAATAAAAAGCACGGCTACATATAAGGATGACTTGCTTCTTATATCCACAGTAGATGTTAGTCTATCTCTCTCCGATTGATTCAAGCCATCTAATTTAAGAGCATCTAGCATTCCTTTATAGGCTAAGTAAATTTGACTTAATGGAAGCAACAAAACAAAAGAGAATTGAACCAAGTTGATGTTGATGTTAATTTTCAAATAATTGAAAATTATTGAAAAAATGACAAAAAGAGCTACCAATACTAAAGCAATAAACCTAGCATTATTATAAAACGGCAAATAGCGTTTAGTCATAGTTAGTCACCAAAATTTATATTGGTCGTCATCCAATTATATAACTGAACCTTTAAGCCTTCGTTATATACTTTGTCATTAATGGTTTCAACTGGAATTTTACCACTCATTTTTAAATTTTCAGCTGTAACCTTTGTGCCATCTTCTAATGTGATGACATAGTCATCATTGTGACGCATAGAAGATGCAACAGTATCTATTACTTTTTGCCCACTTTTAGATGTTTTGCGGTTGTAAGTTAGAGTTAGCTTAAGTTTAAGATTTGCATCATCTAATCCATCTTCAAGCTTTAAATCATCTAGATCAACCCCAAAAGCTGATTTAAGAACATCAACAACATTATCTTCAATTTTATAGTCAATTTTTGCAGGAATATTTGATTCAACTTTATGAATTGGCTGAACCTCACAAGAACCTATGCCAGATGATATAGATATTGTTTTTGCTGGTGTATTTTCCAATTTTTCTTTGATGGCTGGATTAGGAGCGTCTTTTAGTATTAATGCGCTGTTTTCAGGTAACGCCTTAGCAGCCTCTCCAAGCAACCATCCCAAGTATGATTCTAGTATTCGTGCAGTAAGCGATCTAGATTGAATTATAGCAACATGATTATCAATAACACCAAAATAGAGGACGCTATCAATAAATTCCTTTCTAACTACATCACTGGATTTTTCTTCATCTTCATCATCTGGTGGTAGATCTTCGGTTAAATAGGTTTTAATTGGAAATTCAGAAGCATCATCACTATCAATTTTTAAAACAGCTTGAGCCTTACCTGATTCAACAATAATTAATTCACCAAAGAACATGCTCTGATGCGAGCTAGCATGATTAATAAGTATAAAATCATCTTTAGTTGCAGAGATGAATTGTTGTCTATTGGTAGCTTTATAATAAAAAGATTTATCTTCTAAAAGCTGAGCTTTTAGTAATTGACCAAGATTCGCTCCTCTCAATAAATCAACTTTTTTATAATGTACAGTTTTTTCTTTTGTAACAGTTTTACTCATTAATTTTCTCCACCCGATCAATTCTAAAGGACTGCGTCGGGTTCGCAGTTTTA
>NZ_JBIMBV010000056.1:0-1653 GCF_048551735.1 Acinetobacter legionensis | reverse complement strand
AACTGAATTGATTCTATTTGATCAATACTTTCTGAGTCATAAATAAGTTGCCGAGCTATTCGACTTCTTGAATGACAGTTTGAAACATGCTGAGCTAGAGCAATTCTCAAACCTCTCAATTGCTCTGCTTCTAGCGAAACAATTGAATTGTCTTTCAATGTCCAATCTACTGAGACACCTAAATCACTTGCCACTATTATTCGGGCCTGTGAAGTAACATCTGACTCAAAAGTAAAGTTTAAAAAAGAAAAACCGCCATATTCGGCGGTTTCTCTTTGAATTTTGATCTCCGACCATTTTTGGTCTTTAGCTTGATCTAATGACCGAGGATCAATCCACTGTTTCAAATTATAATCAAATATATGATGAGTTGATGGTTGTTTGGGTATGTGTGCCCACCACCCACGGTAATACATATTTGAGGATGGAGGATCTGAAACAGCCAAACAACCAAGCGGTTTATTTAGTGCAATTGTTTCTTTATTTGCATAAATCAACTGTAGAAGCTCACCTCTTTTAGAAATAATAGCTGTCATTTCTTCATTTCCGTCAGAATCATTTGTGGACTTTGAATGCTAAAAATACCTGTAGTACTGTTTAAAGTAATACGTATCGCCCGAGTATTACGATTTGCAAAACCTAATTTGAGAACGTACGTAGCTGGCCCACTAAAAATATCTTCAATACCCGCATTCACCGCAAAAGTCCCAGTGAAATAAAATCCACCAGAACTCATTACATCGGTCGGAGGTGTTTCCTGCCGGGCGACTAAAGTTCCATTTCTGTAGATCGAAACAACTGCCCTAAGGTTTAACCTTTCAAAATATGAAAGCGAGCCACCATCCACCGCATACGCAGTCAAGTATTCATTCTTAAAAGCAATACAAGATGCATCTATTCGGCATTTCCCTCCTGATCTGTTGATTGTTGCTGTTAATAAATTCCCGAATTTAGCCTCCCACTCTGCAAGTTGAGAATTATAATCGCTGTATTGCGGACTATAGGCTCCTGAAACGACGATTTCACTTGTTGACTTGATTGATGTTGGAACAGTGACTGCTTCATCTTGTATCTTTAAAGTACCTACTGCTAAATCTTTGATTTTTCCTGCTGTCACGGCTAAATCTTCAATCTTTGCTGTTTTTACAGCCAAATCTTCTATATGTGAAGTCTTAACAGATTGATAATCCATAAACACTGATTTCAGGTATGCAGCAACAGGAAAAACAGTACCTGTGACTGGATCAGTAAATGGTGTGGTTCGGAAAATAAACGGATAAGAAACAGTGCCATTACTTCCACTCCCAATAGCAAATGAATCAAAATTTAAAATAAATTGAGATTCAACACCATTATTTGCACCACCCCACCCTGCAATTTTTCCATTTACATCCAGCTTGATAAATTTCTGCGCGTAAAGGCCATTAACAGATTGTGTCACCTCTTGAATGGCTGCTTTATTACCATTCAATTCTGTTTGTACTGTATCTGTCCGAATTGCTTGCGCCATATCCGCTTCGATTCTTGCTGATTGTTCAGACCATACGCCAGCATATCCACCAGAGTAACCAATCAATTCAGATTCTGAACCAATTAAAGTTGGATTGACTTGTGCATAAACACCATCGACCTTAGTTGTTGTTGCTGTCAATT
>NZ_JBIMBV010000055.1:0-1711 GCF_048551735.1 Acinetobacter legionensis | reverse complement strand
TGTCGGAAGTGTGGGAAGGTGCGGTCAGTATAACAATAAATATAAATTAAACTAAAATTTGATTTAAAGTTATGAAATATATTGATTTAATTTAATTTTTACTGGAAGCGCATGAAATTAGGATAGTAAAGCTACATTGACTTTTATAGCAAATGTGATAAGTTAGGTTAACCCTTGGTAGTAAGCGATCTTACATTAGATTGTGCAGAATCCGAGGGTTTTGCATATCTACAGTAAACATTCGAATTTGAAAGTATATTTCGTTTGTTAAGGAGCTAATAAAATGTCAATAAAAGCATTAGATGTTGCTAACTATATATTATGGCTTGATAATCGTTATGAGGGTAGTGAAGGAATCACTCCGTTAAAATTACAAAAACTAGTTTATTACTGCCAAGGATTCCACTTGGCTATGTTTGATGAAGTATTGTTTCCAGAAAAAATTGAAGCTTGGATGCATGGACCAGTAGTTCCTGCTCTCTATCGTCATTTTAAAGAGTCTGGCAATGGTATAGTGGAAGCGCCAAAAACCATTAATGATAGTTGTTTTAGCCAGGATCAAAAAGAATTGTTGGATGATGTATTGGATACCTATGGACAATTCTCAGCTTGGCGCTTGCGAAACATGACTCATGAAGAGTCACCATGGAAAAATGTATATGCTCCTGGTGAAAATAATGAGATTTTAGAGTCAGATATGAAATCGTATTTTGACACTCAATTAGAGTCATAGTATGAAAAGAGGAATGAAGAAGCCTAGTGTATCAAAAGGCAAGAGCATTTCAGCACCACCATCAAATCCTATAAAAGAAGATGAGTGTTTAGTATTTTCATTCAGATATACGCAAAATAATCATTGTTTTTCAAAGTGTGAAAAGCATGAAAAACTAGATCTTATTGATTCTATTTTTCAAAGAAGATCAATGAAGTGGAAAGAAATTATTGTAGCAAATAGACATGGGTTAGGTTCAGAATCAATTGACAGGAAGTCTTTAAAAGTCTCGATACCAGCTTGTGTTCCAGGTGATGCCAAGATTTGGGCTTTAAGATTTAGTGATCTTGCTCCGATGGTTGGCTACTATGAGCGCAACATTTTTTATATTTTATGGCTGGATAGATCCTTTAAGGTTTATCCCCATTAAATACCAAAACCCCTCCCGAGGGGTTTTTTAATGCCTACAGGAAACTATGACAGACACAGTACAGGCTAGAAAAGACTTAGAGCTTTGCAGTGCTGAGCTGTCTAAGTATCAAAACCTTAGCCGTTCAGGATTAAGACACAGTGAATTAATCGCAATAGACAATGTGATGATTCGATTAAAAGAACAGATTAAGAATTTAAGAGTTTTGTTGGGTGATTGATCTTACTTGGATAATTTGATAATTTATTGTTTCTAAATTAATTATAGAGATAATAATGAAATCAAAACAATATATCTTAGTAAATATTTGTGGAGATAAATTTGGATTCTCAGATATAAGTAATAGCGGGAATCTAGAACTTTATCTATCTGGTCAAGAATATGATAAGTCGTCTTTTGAATTTGAATCTGCAAGTATTATTCTTATATTTGAAGCCAACTTAGAAGATGACATAAAAGAGATGATCCATAAATCCTTTCGTAAGCAGTTAGTTGGTTAATAACTAAACCTCCTTCGGGAGGTTTTTTATTGGGTGAAGATTATGACATGCCAAGGCTGTGAACAACGT
>NZ_JBIMBV010000054.1:0-1853 GCF_048551735.1 Acinetobacter legionensis | reverse complement strand
CTTCCAAAGTACTAATCGCAGTTTTTCGATCCTGTATTTCAGTATTGATCTTTGAGGTAGTTGAATTGATTGAGTCAATACGCTCAGTCCGTTCAATTGCTAAATCATCATTTGCTTTTTGAGCTAACTCTTTCGCTTGTTGTACAGATGTTTTAAGCCCTGAAATATCAGTATCAATATTTTCAATGTGATCAATCTTAGTTTTCAAATCCTGATTTAACTGACTTTCAGTGATTTGCTCATTTAAAAGCTCAAGCACATCTGAAGCATCTGCGGAAGTCACACCACTGACCCAATCCGACCAATCACCCACATTGCCAATTCTGTCAATCAAGCGTCCGCGATAATACTGGCGTAAGTTTGGCTGCATCCCTTGAATGGTGTGAACAGTAGTCGGATAAGCAAACAAACCCAGTTGAGCAATATTTGATGTGCTATCGGGTGAAACTTCAATCTCCGTATACGCGGTATCCAATGCCCCCACCGCTGGAAACAACCAGGTTAATTTCATGCCAAATAAAATACCTTCAGCATGGATATTGGCGAGTTTTGGTGGTTTGCCTTGCTTGCCTTTTAACTCTGTCAAAACTGAATAAGTTGGCAAGGATGAAATATCAAAAGCACTGATCGCAAATACGCGTGCTTCATATTGCCCTGCATAAATTCCAGCCACCTCAGCTGAGTTACTTCCTGTTAAAGGTAGCTTCAACCAAGTGCCGTTATCTTTACGCCATTCAACTTGATACTTGGTGGCATCTTTGGCTTGAGGCCAACTGATCACCATAGTTTCAACTGACATCCCTTGCTGAACCATTTGCTCGCTGGAAATCGTGACTGATTCAACAGGATCTTGAGTTGTAGGGTTGATGATGGAGATCGGGCGATCATCAATAAATGCACCATGATCAATGGCATTAAATTTAGAATCAGCATGTTGTAATGCAGTAATGGTAAATTGGTGTGGCTCATCTTGTGAGATCGAAACTACACGAAATTTCATCGTCGCTAAATCTTGTGCATCAATCACCCACACGTTCTGCACTGCGACAGAATCGAATGCAGATACTACAGTAACAACTCGACCAGCAATACTTGATACAACTCGTGCTTGTGCCTTTCCATTCTCGCCATTCACAACTAGACGGTCACCAGCTCGGCATACAACATCATCACGATCTAAGGTGATTTGTTTTAAATCAGCACTGACTGAAGAAATACGCCCACCATTTGCACGACCAGCTAACAACTCATCAGCAAGTTCAATCACTTTACCTGGTAATGGAATATAGCCATCCAACCCAACTTTAAATGTGACAGTTCGAGTTTCGAGTTGTTCTGTTTTTAAAGCCCATTGGCCAGTACGTTGTGCTTGTCCTTCTGATGTACAGCCCCATGCCTCTAGTTCTAATAAACGTACCGCTTTAGCCTCTGCAATTGATTTTTCATCACGTACAAAAACATATTCAGTCTTATAGCGATTTTGCGGATTATCCCAAGCAACTTTAACTGCATTATGCCGATCACGTGCACGCGTACCGGTGTAATTAATACCAAGAACGCCATCAATAATATTGGCAGATGTGTATGTAAAAATAGCATCTTGAGGTACATCAGCCTCACATACGATAGATGCACCATCCCAATAACTGATTGCACGAAATAAACCTGCAAGTTTGCTTAAAATATCGAAAGCAGATTCGGCACTTTGAATATACACATTACAAGTGAACCGTGGTTCTTGCTCACCCTTGCCATCCGGTACCAACTGATCACAATATTGTGCTAAACGATACAATGACCATTTATCAATCATTTGCTCGGTTAAGCGGTTGCCAAGTGCATATCGCTTATTG
>NZ_JBIMBV010000053.1:0-1863 GCF_048551735.1 Acinetobacter legionensis | reverse complement strand
GCGGTTTTTCAAAGGGGGGAATAATCGAACTTTCATAACTTCACTCGTAGACACTCGCTAATCACTTTCTTTGAGAATCTTAGAAACAGCAAAACAAAACGAGTGTCTACGAGTGACAAGACAGGATAAGAATCAAAACTGTTCTTTCCCTGATTACAATGCTTTTGCTTTTAGGGTTAAGGGAATTCTCCCTTACGAACTTCCATTGAAAACATCGAAGATTTTCTCAATGGTAAAGTGCGCCCTTCATGTTATTTCGGGAAAACCCATCACAACTAAAAATTAGTTTTTCTTGCTGTAGTCGGTTTCTGTTTTCAATGCTGTGAAAATCCGTTTTGCTATTTGTTCATCTGCTTTTTCAGGGTTCCTCAAAATGTTCCCAATCCAATTTGCAAAAGCTGGATAGTCTGGGAAGTTACTAAGGTCTGAAATACTGCCTAGTTTGCACAGAATCATGCTGTATTTTGCGATCTGTGGCTCTGTAAGGGGTTTTATCGTATCTAGGTCATTCGTGGCTGTTTTGGGCGTTTCTGTGGCAATCTCGGCTTGTTTGGGCTTCTTCTGCTTAAACTTGAATGAGAACCCTGTAATCAAACGTCCCTTTTTGTGTTGTTCATAGGTCGCTGTGATGTCTGTATGCTCGTTGATCTGCTTTAGTGCTAGTTCTAAAACACTATGTTTTAATCTTTCAATTCGTTGATATTCAGTATCTAAAACCCCTATTCGCTTTCTAAACTCGCCTAATTCAATAATGGGGGTTTTTCCTGTGGTACGCCAACAAATCAATAATTCATACATACGGACAGCGTAGGCACTCGATAAACCGCTAATTTGCTCAATATCGTATTGGGTGAATTGTTCCTCAAGCCTTGTAATCAGTGGAACAACCGCAGGAGCAAAAATAACTTCAACTGTTGCGGTTTCATCAATATAAGCAATTTGTGATACCCATCGACTTGTAATATTTGCACGTCCACGTTCTCGTTTTTCTTGGTAGCTAAACTGACGAGCAAATAAGTCCTTGCAGGCATCTTTTAAGGCTTGATATGCCGTTGTTCTGTGTACGCCAAATTGATTGATATAACTCTCGGCATGAACTGTCAGAGGGTCATTGGCATTGATTCCTTTGCCTGATTCTCTAGCCTCAAGGATAGCTAGGAGAATTAAACGCTGTTCAACGAGATCCAAATTGTAACTAGCGTTCATTAGGGCGTTATCTTTCACTATTAAATCACTCATATAGCACCAAGAGTATTTTTTTTGTTTTAGCATAATATTTTAATTTGGTGCTATATGCAAGGTAAACGGTGTCATATTGATGGGTAAACGGTGTCATATTGATGGGTAAACGGTGTCATATTGATGGGTAAACGGTGCTAAATGACCTCTGTATGCCTTGCTGTGTGGGCGTTTCATCATGTCTAAAAGCATTTAAAAGCATTTAAAAACCTTAAAAGCCCATTTTCATCATGAAAATTGCCCTATGTTTTCGCTTTGCTCAAACTTTTTTGACTAAGCAAGCTTAGTCGAGGGGCAATTTAGGCAAATCAAGGGAATGAAATCAGATATTTAAAAAGAATAGAGCAAGGACACACAGAGGGGACTTTTTCACTACCGTGCAAAATTCCTACTCTGTGCCTTGTTGGGGCAAGCCCCAAACCCCAAAAGCAAGATCAAAAGAAAAAATGGCACTCGCTACGCTCGTGTCCTCTCAAAAGCAAAAGCTCACGATAGATAAAATTTTCATGAAATTAGATATAGAAAAAGCGGTTTTTCAAAGGGGGGAATAATCGAACTTTCATAACTTCACTCGTAGACACTCGCTAATCACTTTCTTTGAGAATCTTAGAAACAGCAAAACAA
>NZ_JBIMBV010000052.1:0-1920 GCF_048551735.1 Acinetobacter legionensis | reverse complement strand
AATGGCTCAGAGATCGCTTGGTGAAGGTGAGTATTTAGGGACCTATGAATTAAAACAAAATATACCTGAAGCCATTTTGGAGGCAGAACGTCATGGATAAGTTTGAGGAAGCTATTTGTGGACATAATCCACTCTACAAAGAGGGTTTGCAGGATAAATATTATCAGGGTGCAAAATGGGCATGGCAATCCCGACAGGCTGAGGTTGATGAATACAAGATGGTTAGCGAATCAATCGAAGACCTGTATTTACTTGAACGTAAAAAAGTTAAAGCAGTTGAGCAGGTATTGATTGATCTAAAAGAATCAATGACCAACTTTAAAGAAATGGATCTGTACGACAAAGGTGTTCGAGTTGTAACGGATTACATTATTCGAGATTTGGAAAAAGCCTTACGAGGTGCGCATGAGTGATTATCTAAACATGACACTTAAAGAACTTCAGCAAGAACATGCAGAGTTGCTTTTATTTAATGAAGAGTTAGATCGTCGCTGTAAACACCACGAAAAACAGGCAAGGAAATATCAATTTAAATGCTGGTCGATTTCAAGTCTGTTTATTGTGCCAAAGGATGATCACGAAATGACAATCAAGGCCATTAAGACAATTTTGGAAAGGGTTGGTGAAGCATGAATAGTGAATCGATTTCATATATCTGTTTGACTATCTTGCTTTTGGCTTGGTGGTTTAAAGAGCCATTAACCAAATTGATTGGGGGTTAAATGCAAATTCCTAAACCCCTCATCATCGGCATTGATCCAGACTTAGAAAAATCGGGAGTGGCTGTCTTAGGACAGTCATTCGAGCTGAAGAATTTAACCTTTGCTGAAACTGTTGAGCTATTCCGCAGTCACCAGGATCAGATCAAGAAAGTGGTGATCGAGGCAGGGTGGATGAATAAAAAATCAAATCTACATAGTCGTATTGGTCAATCTAAGCGTGCAGGAGAGCGAATTGCCAAGAATGTAGGTGAGAACCATGCGACAGGAAAATTACTCGTAGAAATGGCTGAATCATTGGGCTTGGCGGTGGTGTTGGTAAGACCAACTAAAACCAAAAAGAATTCAGAAGAATTTAATCGCATCACTGGCTGGCAAGGTCGAACGAATCAAGAACAGCGTGATGCAGGTATGTTGATTTGGGGGATGGGTTAATGCAATGGATCTTAGCTTTCTTCCTGTTCATTTTCATGATGGGCGTAAAAATTCATGATGGTGCAGTACTGGATTTGGTTTTCTTTATCGTTGTAGTGGGCATGTTTTTAGCAGCAATAGTGGCAGTAAGAGTATTAGGTTAAGGGGCAATTATGAACGCAGTAGCAAATAGAAAACATTTCTCAGTTGCAATTAACTGGGCAGAAAATCCAATTGAGTGGCACTTAGAGCAATATGGTTCTTGGCTACTGCTTGATGAAAACTATGTGAGCTTGGGCGCCTCAAGTGTCTTAGGTCATTTGATTGATACAGCGAATGGGGTGTGCGTTGATAAGCGAGAGAGAGTTGCGCCACGTTGTAAGATTAATGACGCTCATGCAGATGCGGTAAGCGATATGCTGGTGACCTTAATGAAAAATGAGAATAACAAGGTTCAAAGATGGCTTAAGGTTGTAATCATGTTTTATGTTGAATTTAAGACAGAAAAGACTATTGCTAGAAATCTTGATATATCTGAATTTTCGGTTGCTAGAGATAAAATGCTAGAGGTAGTTAGATTAGCAACAAAGTATAAATTCAGAAGTCGCATCATAGGGGCTTGAAAGTCAGGGTTTACTTTGATATATTTCTGTTATAGTGGACGAAGTTATGGTAATCCACTAGATATGAAGCTCACAGAAATGTGGGCTTTTTTGTTGTCTGTTAAAAGACAACCAATATATCCAATGTGATTTCGTCACACATTGAGTTAGCCTCAGAGCCTCAA
>NZ_JBIMBV010000051.1:0-2343 GCF_048551735.1 Acinetobacter legionensis | reverse complement strand
AACTGACCTTTTTCAGCGACATTACGGCATGGAATATACTCACCTGAAACAATAACCCCGCAACATTCTGCGGCGAAACATTGTTCAGCATGAGATAGAATCGCTGCTTTAAGTTTTTTATTTAATTTCATATTTACACCATCGAAGATGCAGGGAATCCACCAAAATGAAGCTCATTCTCTCGGCAACGACAGCCTGATGTTCGATAGTTACATCGATCTAAAGCTGGATTGTCTGTAGGCTCATCTTTTTCAGTAAACATTGCAGAACCGATATAGCCACATTCTTCACTTCGATATTCCCAGTTGCAGTAGTTTGAGATTTGCCGTGTAGGGATTTTTAGCCCTTCAAAATCCACTGGATTAGAAAGTTCAAATGTCACTTGCTGAGCATTTTCAGAAGTCTTTTGTTCAATGAACCAAATCTGCTCGCGCTTCTCGCTTGGATTAGCCGAGGCATTACCAGCACTAAAGTTTTCAGCATCAAGATATTTGGCTAATGTGGTAATGACTTTGATTTTTACACCAGCAAAATCACCAAACTGTAAACAATATGCAGTTACCGCACCTTGAATGCCTTTGATGTTATTTGCCATGCTAAGAGTGGGTGATGAAGCTTTACCATCACTGCGCATTTCTAGACCATCGACTTGTAATGCCATTGGTTCATAGGTCTGACCATTAAAAATAATATTACGATGCCATACTTTCTCATCTCCAATATCAAACACCTTACCGATTGAGCCAGTATCTGCACCCATCAAACCATCTGATCCAATTGACGAATAAATCTTTTCCCAATCTTGAAAAGCGATATGACCATGAAAACGCAAAATGCCAGCACCTAAAGTACTAGCGTCTAACTCAAATAGTGTGATTAATCCATCTACATATAGCTTTTGAAAATCACTGTTCAGAGTCATTTTTCAATGCCTCCGCTACAGCTTGAGCCAAGTTAGTTGGTTGAAAATCTGCAGGTGTATTTGAAATTTCAATTTCAGGCTTTGGTAATTCTTTTAATCGAATGTCGATCCAACGCCCCATTGGAATATCACGAGGCTTTTCAAGATTAGGGACAATATCACCTGTTTCTTCATCAAACTTTTTAGCAAAGGTTTTAACTTCAATGGTTTTATCTTCAAGTTGCTGATATTGCATGGCTACCAAAACATTTCCATTAGCATCTTTTGGCATCTCGATATACCAGCCATTAACAGAGAAACCTTCTGTATTTTTTAACAGGTAATGACCAATATCTACTTTTTCAAATACAGGTTCTTGTTCTAATGCCTCATCATTGGGTTCTATTTTTTCCGCAAAAAGCTTAACAATGGGTGAAGCTGCTTTAATAAAGCCATTTGAATCAGTAGATGTATTTGAACTTGTTAAAAACTTGAACCAAGCACCCCATGTTGTTGCGCTAGATGCTGAGCGAATGTAATGGTTTTTTCCATCAACACCTGAAAATATTTGCCAACTATATGAATAATTGTTATTTGTAATGTGATAACCCCGAATCGCACCATATCCCTCTGGAGTTCCACTACCTTGCCCATTATTTACATTGTAATAGCAATCATACCCACCACCTTTACCTGCTAAAAAGTTATAGAGCTCTGTTGGGTTTTTCGGAGAAACATCAGACATTAATAAATCACCAATAATCTTTTTACCAACCCCAAAAGCCCCTACCTCCATTACATTGCCAGCAGCTGTACCTACATAACGACTTGCAGCATGCGTACTATTAGTGAAGTTTTCATTTACTTTTGTACCAGTAGAGCGAAAAGTGTCACCACCTGCGCCACTCGGTGCAGTGCCTAAATTAATTGTTTGAATAGTCATATTTTTCTCACTAAAAAGCCCCAACAAGTGGGGCGTGAAGTTAATTAGATTTAAGGGTAGAAAACTTGGGTGAAGGTTGTGGAGATAGTCCAGATCATTCCACCTACTTGACTAGGTGTATAGCTTGTATCTGTTTTAACTCTCACCTCACCATCCAATGGAGAAATCCATAGAAATGAATCAGCCCCTTTATGTCGATCAAAAAAAGCTTTGATTTGAAGAATCTCTTCCTTGGTAGATGTGAATTTGTAAGGCCACTCCCCCTTTTTATTGTTGATGCCTACTGAGATATTCTGTTCGTAGCCATCACCAAATTTTGAAGTCAAGATATTAAAGTTTTGTTTACCTGAGTTTCCATCTAGATCACATGGAAATGTAAATTTTTCATTGCTCATAAATTGCGTCCAATAAAAAACCCACTCAGGTGAGTGGGTAAGAATTTGTTAAACAAATTAAATTTAAAGTTTTTCTACAAAAGCTGCATCAATCAACTTATGAC
>NZ_JBIMBV010000050.1:0-2446 GCF_048551735.1 Acinetobacter legionensis | reverse complement strand
AAGCGTTAGATTGGCTTACACCATTAGAGAAATTTGCTCAGCTTGTTGATTATCATAAGACTTTTCAAACTGTCGCACCTCATGTTTGAATTCGCCGTTTATTTGTTTGTGATATTGGTCTGCTCATATCTGGTCTAATATCACCATAATGATTCGGTGAGTACCACATTGACCCATCACTGCCTACTACAATCCGTTGTGGACCACGCCCATTTACACCTTGAGTAGGAACTACCCATTCTGTATAAGTTGGTCCATTTGGTAATTTTGGATTTGTTCCATTTCCGTAAACCTTCCCGTCCTTCAAAGCTGAACTCGGTTGATTATTTAATATTCGTTGTAATGTTGGCTCAAGATTAACATTTGTTCTTACTATACGATCATTCACCATAATTGGTTGATTTTCGATTGTCTTAGGTAATGAGTCCATCCAAGCTTGTTTTTGTTCAACGGTTAACTGTCTATTATTTACTGTATCTGGATGATATGGATCATTTTTAACAGATGGATTTCCACCACTTACTTGTTGCCCTGCTGGTGGCTTAGTTCTATCACAATTATTATGAACCCAAACTCCATCAAGATTAACATTCAAACCTTTAATAAAATAAGTATGATTTGTATCAACAGTTAAATTATACGCTTGTAATGCTTCAGATTTAACATCAACTGATATAACTTCATACCATTCGTTATTACTTACTAATAACTTATAACCTGCCTTTAAATTTGATGCATCTACCCATTTTCCACCGTTTACAACTCCATGGTATACATGTCCTTCAGATGATTGCGGTACATCATTATATGGAACTGTAAAATAAGGATGAATTTTATTAGAAACTATTGTTTGCTCTTGACCAGTTTTACTCCTAACTGTGACATATACTGTCTCTTTATAAGGGTTACTGTATTGTGCAAGAACCTGCTTATAACTGCCGTTTCCAGTAGTTTCGTTTAATGAATACACCCAATCCCCAACAGAAATTTGCTGTATTGGCGTATATCCATGGTTTGTTTTAACTTGCATATCTCCCCGGAATGAACAAGTTAAGTGCTTATATTGACTCTCAGTTATACTTGCTAAATTTTCTCCTGCTTTAGCTTCAGCACTTGCCAGTTTTGCACCTTTAGTCGCAGCTCCACCAATTGCCATTAGTGCTACATCTGTCCCACTTTCTGGAAATAGAATTTCTGTAGCGACATAGCCTATACCTGCAAGATAGTAACTTGCTCCAGATCTTGGTTTTTCTCCAACGATATAATCCAATACTTTAGATTTTGCAGGAATTAATATATTTTCCGCAGCACTACGATGACTAACTGTATATTTGGTACCACAGTCACCATAGCTCATTCCTTGACAATTTTTTTGAGCATACTGCAAAAACTCTAATTGCTTAAATAATTGAGGATCAGCTGCTTTAACATCATAATTAGAGGCGAGTCCAACATTCGTTGAGCCTAATAATTGTTTTAATTTATTATCATCAAATTGCTCAGCTGCCCAAATTTGTTGTACATTTTTCTCCATACAAGCAGATTCACCAGATGCTTTGCAGGATTTATATACTGACAAATTATCAGCACTTATTTGCTTTATCTTAGCAACAAGTTTATTTTTATCTACTTGACTACACCCATTTGCGTTTGGCGATGATTTGCAAATTTCCAAATACTTCTGCAAATCTGCAAATCTTTTATTCGTCAAATGCTCATCAAATTCATCATTATTTGCTATCTGTGACTCGTATTTTTCAGTATTAGCTTTTAATAAATCCAGTTGTGCCTGAGCATCATTAACACCCTTAACTTCAACTTTTGGAATATTCTGAATCTGGGTTTTAGCAGTATCAATATTTGATGAGTTTACCCAACTATTGACATTAAATGCGGCTTCTCCCATCCAACCTAAAGCATTCGCCGACTTTTCACCGAAACCAGCCTGGTGTGCATCCTCATGTGTCACCAAATTTACAGTATTTTTCTGAGCGTCCTTATCAAGATAAATATCTGTTTTATTGGTGATATTGGTCGTTGCATCCGCTTTTAAATAATTTTGATTGAATAAACTTTCGACCAAACTAACATCTGTATTTTTTATAGATGTTCCTTTGGTCAACTGATCATTATATTCATTGATTAGTTTTTGGTTATCCACAATATTATTGGATATTCCATCTTGGATGAGCTGTAAGTTAGCAGCCATTTCAGCATCATACGCTACGTTCGCATTATTTTTAGTTAATGTTGTTGCATCTTGTACTGAACCTTTTTCATCCAACAACCCAACAATACCAGAGCCTAAAATTAACCCGCCTGTCGCTGTTGAACCTGCAATAATTTTACGGCAGAGTAAAACTTGAAGTGCGACATAAACCACCTAATTAATTTAAAGGGTTTATGGAGTATATAAAATTGTCATACCATCATCTTAACTTTGAAG
>NZ_JBIMBV010000049.1:0-2474 GCF_048551735.1 Acinetobacter legionensis | reverse complement strand
AAGCGCTGATGCGCTCAATGTTGTTACTATGATTTTAGTCTTGTTTGACATCAATCTTCCCCTTGATTTGAAGTGATGCGATATAGGCCTTGTGTTCCAATTCATCACGTTTGTCTTTCTTTCGTGCGAAATAGAAGTTCATTAAGAAACCACCAATTGCAACAATAATACTTACCCAAACAACTATATCTACTGAGCCAAGCCAAGCAGATAATACGCCTGAAACTGATCCCCCATAACCAACAGCTTTACTTGCTACAAGTGCTGTAGCCGATGTGTCTAACGCTTGTTCAGACATGTAACCCCCTAATTTTTGGTAATAAAAAAGCACCCGGTTGGGTGCTTGTAATTTTTGATGTTTAGTAATTTGTGACATCAAGAATCATGTAATGGTGTCGACAAACGCCTATAGATACAACAGAGGTATCTTCTACCTGATCAATCTTTCCAGAAGTTAAATACAATGTACTGCTATCAATTGCAGCTACAGATGAATAGACATCAGCCTGATAAAATGTTTCCCAACCATTAGATATCCATTCAGCGTAAATTGCGAACATACGATTTAAAGGATAAATCGCATATTTTCTACCAACAGGTAATGAAATAGTTTTGCTATTACGATACTGATTACTACCACCTACTACTGGTGAGTAGTTATCAGTCTCCATGATCATTTGAACGGGTTGCATGTATCTATGATTTGCATCAAATACTAACTTACCGTTCGCATCCCAAGCTTTAAAACCTATATTTGGCGTGTTATCAATCGGTCTACCAAAAATATAAATATCAATATAATTAGTCTCAGTATTTAACTTATTGACTGCACTTGGAATATTTTGCTGGTTCGCACCAGTTACCATCACCCGAACTGTTGAATCAGTTAAACTATAGTAACAAGCACCACAGATGGAGCTAAAAGCAAGAACAGCACCGTCAATACCTGAAACATCGATATCATAACCCATCCAACCGTAGACACCTGGTCCCGCTGTTTTAGTAAAATAGCGTCTCTCTTTCCGAACAAATGCTAAATTGAAGAATGAATCATCAATAACTTGAGTGATTTCATTGTTAATCTCTAAATAGGATGCCATCAATACTCTCCTACATAGACTTTAAATGGCTTCGGCGCAGAGTTCCATGAAGCATAAGGTACAAATGTAATTGTAAGTTGGGTGCCAGAAACTGAGACTCTATAGTTATAACTCATTGGATCATAATAAGGCTCAGAATCATTAGTTATCAGCGGTTTATAGTAGTAGTAAAGATTACCCTTTAATGCTCTTGGCAAGGAAACAGTCTTAGTTACATCCCCTGCATTAATAGTGACTTCTACTAACACTTTTGGTATTCGTTGAGTCCCATCGAATGAGACTCCCCCTTGTTCATCTTGCAACAGAATGCCTATTGGCATTACCAAACTCCTATCTTAACTCTTACACGGTTTTGACTATCTTTAACCTCAATATATGAGCCCGTAATCGTTGTTGTGCCATTACTATTTGAACTGGTAAAGGTTCCTAAATTAGCACTAATAGCACTCAGATTATCTGCATAGATCTTACTTGCTGAAATATAACCAACTGACGCATTATCAAGATATAAACCAGCAGGTACGATGGTTCCATTGGGTAACTCTGTTGGTGTCGATTGGTACACAAATGCATACTTGCTTGATCCATTTATGCCTTCAGGTGGAGCAATTGCAAACTTATTTGCGCGAACAATAAAGTCGACAACACCACCATCATTGCCAATCGCAACCCCACCAACTGTATTACCTGCAGCAACTTGAATTGTGGCTTTCGCCTGTAATCCATTAATTGATGATTGTTGAGTTTGAATCGACGCTGTATTTTCACCAACCTTTGTTTGCAATATGGTAGTTGCTGAGACATTGGCTGATACCGCATCGGCCGTTGCTTTAATCTGTTGCTGATATAAAGCATCATTCTGGTTCATTTGGGCAGTAACTTGATCAGTACGAATAGACTGTGCTAAATCTCCTTCTATGCGCGCTGATTGTTCAGACCATACGCCAGCATAACCACCAGAGTAACCAATCAATTCAGATTCTGAACCAATTAAAGTTGGATTGACTTGTGCATAAACACCATCGACCTTAGTTGTTGTTGCTGTCAATTTATTGTCAACATCAGCAACTTTTGAGTCAACAGCACTCAATGCACCCGTTGTCGCATAATTGCCTAGCTTCGCTTCTACAGCATCAACCTTCGATACAGCAGAACTTGCATTTGTCACAGCCACATCAGCTTTTGATAAAGCAGTTGCAGAATTAGTTAGTGCATTATCGGCTGTACTTTTTGCCGAAGTTGCAGTTGCATTGGCTTGTTGCGCCATGGATGCTGCCGCACTTGAATCAGTAACCGCAGTATTTGCTTTGCTTAATGCACTGGCTGCATTAGTTTTTGCTATTGATGCATCGGATTCGGCAACATCAACACGGC
>NZ_JBIMBV010000048.1:0-2515 GCF_048551735.1 Acinetobacter legionensis | reverse complement strand
AGAAAGTATCACCTGAGCATATAGCTCGGCTTCAAGCTGGTGGGAAATCTCTTTCAAGCTACCGTGTTTCTTCTGATTATGGTCAAAGAAAAGCTCCGACTGCAGGAGCGTCAAGTTTCCATAAAGGAATTGATTTTGCAATGCCTGTAGGTACTCCAATCACAACTAAAGTTGCGGTTAAAGATGTAAAGACAGCCTATGATTCAAAAGGTGGCGGCTATTACAGCACAGTAACTTTTGAAGACGGTGTTGTGCTTAAACTTCTTCATCAATCACCAAGTATGCAAAGCAAGGTGAAAGGTGGGGCTAGTACTGGCACTTATGGATCTTATTTAGATCAAGATAAGGCTGAAGCAAAAACAGAAAAGGAGATCGAAACTTTAAGGGCTAACTATTACTCGCTAGGTGAGAAAGACGAAGCTGACCATATCAAGCGTGTAAAGGATTTGCGCAAGAATGGCTTAGACAGTCTGATTACTGATGAAAATGCTCGCTTTGAAAAGACGAAACAACTTCGACAATTTGAATTCACGATGGATGTTGATGGTTGGCGTTGGGTTGGCGAGGAAAAGATTAAGAATGATGCTTATGTCAAAAAACTTAGAGTTGAAGCTAGTACGGATTTCAATAAAAAGGAAAAGGCAGAAGCAATTAAATCTTTTGAAGAGCAAAGAGATCTTGAACTAGCAGCCTACCGCAGACTCCAACAAGAAAAAATTGATGAGTTTAAAGCCGCTTTAGAACTGCAAACTGGTGAATTGCAACGTGCTTATTATGAAGTAATTGCGCAAAACACAATGACTCAACCACAACTTGCACAGTGGCAATTTCAAAATCAATATGGTTCTTCTATTGGCGGTGCTTATGATTCTTATCAAAATTCTGTTAAGGATATTAATAAGAAGGATGATAAAGATCAGTATTTGATTAATGCTGAAACACGAAGTCAAATTTTAATTAAAGCTGAACAAAATCTTGAGGCTCAATTAAAGTTAATCAGAATGAAGGGAGTTGAGGACGAGAGGATTTTGAGGCAACAGCAATATACTGACAATATATCTGTATATGGAACTATGTTTGGGCAAATGGGAGAGCTTGTTAGAGGATATGCAGGTGAATCATCAGGTGCTTATAAGACATTACTAGCCTCGCAAAAGGCTGCAAACCTAGCAAGTGCAATTATGAGTGGATATACAGCCATATCTGCGGCTTGGTCGAGTGCTCCGTTCCCCGCGAACCTGCCTGCTGTTGCTGTGGCAACAACTAAAACAGGAGTACTCCAAGCTGCTATTAGTTCTATATCAGGCTTTTCTAGTGGAGGTTATACAGGAACAGGTGGAAAGTATGATCCTGCAGGAATCGTTCATAAGGGTGAAGTAGTATTCTCTCAAGAAGACATCAAGCGCTGGGGTGGAGTTAGTAATGTAGAAGCAATGCGCAAGAGTAGTATGGATGGCTATGCTAATGGTGGATATGTAAATGGAGAGTCTGGCTTTACTCTCAACTCAGGTTACCCGGCATTACCAAGTTTTAATGAATCTCGTATTTTAGATTCAATAAATACAAAAAGTGGTGAAGCTTCCATTAGCGCACCAGTAACAGTATACGTTACAGTCCAAAATGATGGTACAGGTACAAGTGATGTGAAAAGTGAAGGAGCCTCCAAAGAACTCGGTAATTTGATAGGTGATGCTGTTAGAAAAGTATTGATAGAGGAATGTCGCCAAGGTCGGATTATTGATCGGGAGTTTAGAAAAAGAAGATAAGCTGCTTCTGTAGCTTTTTTCTGCTTCAAATGCTATTTTTCTGTAAAACAAATTATGGCTTTTATATGAAAAAATTAGCATTTGGAGTGTTATTTCTCTTATCTTCGGGTTTAACTTATGCTGAACCTAAAGGAGTCTCAGTTAAGAGTAGCGGCTTTGATGGAACAAAGGAAATTACTTTAAAGCCATATGGAACGTCATCGTGTCTAAAGTCTAGCACTACCTGTATATCCATAGGGGCACTATGGAAAAGTGATTTACCAAATCATGTTGCCTTAGATTTATTGTCACTTAATAAGTTTGTAAATATGACTAATTTATTAATAAATATTGATGGTGAAATTGTTCAAGCTGAAAGAGTGCCATCAGCAGGGGGGCATAAGTTATCTGGAATTTATCAAGAATCTGTTCAAAGATTTGTAATTTCAAAAGAAGATTTTAATAAAATTCTAAATGCAAAAAAAGTGTGGTTTAAAATTGACACATTAAATTCTTCTTATATCGAAACAAATCTCATTGATAATGGGAAAGAAACAATTGGCTTTCAAGGTCTTAAAAGATTTGCTACTCAACTGAATTAGAGTGAAATTTGAAAAATCTCAATCTAATGATTGGTAAACAAAACCGCCGAAAGGCGGTTTTTTAATGGTCTTAAGGTGCTTTTTTTAATACATCTGTATTGTTAATAATCATATCTAGCTTTTCTTCGATTGATTGGATTTTAGTCAAATAGTCTTTGTCAGCTTGAG
>NZ_JBIMBV010000047.1:0-2970 GCF_048551735.1 Acinetobacter legionensis | reverse complement strand
AATTAAATTAAATCAATATATTTCATAACTTTAAATCAAATTTTAGTTTAATTTATATTTATTGTTATACTGACCGCACCTTCCCACACTTCCGACACTCTCTCACGGTAAAGAAATCTGAATATTCCCAAATGTGATGGCAGAAGATTTGTTTAATTCGGAGCATGTTGTTCTCCTTGGAATTAAAAAGGACGTGGTGATCTGCCACATCCTTGCCTTAGATTACGATATTGATCAGCTCGGCAACTGATCTACCGCTACTCAACACGACAAACATCTCAAAGTTAGCTATTGATTTGTTCTGTGTCTTTCAATTCCTTTGGTCGGGGAGTCACCCACTATTTGAGGCTCTGAGGCTAACTCAATGTGTGACGAAATCACATTGGATATATTGGTTGTCTTTTAACAGACAACAAAAAAGCCCACATTTCTGTGAGCTACTCGTCTTTCCGAGCTGTCAACATTTGCATCTACAACTTTTTGAGTTGCTATCTAATAATAAATGATTATCTATAATATTTCAAAAAAATGGTAAAAAAATACCCACGTATTGGAGTAGGTGGGTATGGAAATCAAAACTGTGTGGATTACCATAACTTCGTCCACTCTACCACATATAGTATGTTATGCGTTTAAACAGGTCAATACTTTGTCAAATTGTTTTACAACTATGTCATCATTTTTATAACACTCGCTCATTCCAGCAAAACCAATCTTTGGGGAATACTTCAAAGACTTTAATAGTTTGTGTATTTTCTTTTCCAAATCCCAAATCAAACTCGCCCTATCCTCAATAAATCGAATTTCTTCAAATTCATAAGGCATTTTTGATTTAACAGAAAAGCGGTCTTTGGTACCTTGACTGGTAATTCCAATTTTGTAAAAACTCTCTAAGGCATTAAAGCAACGAATGATATATAGATGCGATTTCCCCTCATGCTTTTCACTACACAATTTCTGATAACTATCTCGACTCAAGCTGGAATGAAAACAGCGCGGACAACCACTTCCAGTTAAATGGGAATTTGCAACTTGCTCAAAGAATCCATGTTTCAGACATTTAATCTTAATTTTTTCTGTTGTCTTGTAATAAACAGACTCGGTGTAGTCATACCTATTACCATGTGTCTCAATGCTTCTTTTTACAAATTCCTGTTTGGTGAGCTTCTTTTTCCCACTACAAACAATACAACCATGCCCAGCAGTATGGTGATTTGGTTGTTGTTGAAATTCACCATGTAATTTACAAATGATGATTACTTTTGTTTTGTTGTCTTGATAGTCAACTTTTGAATAATCATATTTATCGCCATGAGCAAATTTAGCTTTATCAATAAATTTTAAATTCTTAATTTGCTTACGTGCGTTCTGATCTATACAATTCGATGCAGTCATTTTGGAGCCTCAATTTCAATGTGATTAGAGCTTGAAAGGTGTTGGTAGCACCTCTCAAGTTCGCTCAATAATTATACCATAAAACAACATAAGCTCATGATATTTTTAATCTTTTATCATGAGCATGTAAAAAATATCTAGCACAACCAACTACAATATTCACCTGCCCTTTAGACTGATTTGTTATATCCGCAACCGCATTCAAACTACGATTCTCCACTTTATGCTTCACTAAACACATCACTGCATACTTAGCTTGATAATCAATTGAATCACTCTTAAAAATACTTCTCAGCAACGCCTGTACCTGCTCTGCCTCAAAGTCACTAATTTCACAACGGATATAACACTTCGAGTTACGTGGCGTTTTATCTGCTTCACGAATCAACCAATAGATCTGATTAACATGCAACCCATCAGGCAATTCACCACCTTTCAAACGAGCGGTTTCACACCAAGCACCAAATTGCTCAAGCCATCCATCAATTGTGTATTTAGACCAATCCATAATTCTCACCGCTGCGTTCATAATTGCCCCTTAACCTAATACTCGTACTGCCACTATTGCTGCTAAAAACATGCCCACCACAACGATAAAGAAAACCCAATCCAGTACCGCACCATCAGATATTTTCACTCCCATCATGAAAATGAACAGGAAGAAAGCTAGGATCCATTGCATTAACCCATCCCCCAAATCAACATACCTGCATCACGCTGCTCTTGATTCGTTCGACCTTGCCAGCCAGTAATGCGATTAAATTCTTCTGAATTCTTTTTGGTTCTGGTAGGTCTTACTTCAACCACTGCTAAACCGAAAGATTTCGCCATTTCTACAAGTAATTTTCCTGTTGCATGGTTCTCACCTACATTCTTAGCAATTCGCTCTCCTGCACGCTTAGATTGACCAATACGACTATGTAGATTTGATTTTTTATTCATCCAACCTGCCTCGATCACCACTTTCTTAATCTGATCCTGGTGAATGCGGAATAACTCAACAGTTTCAGCAAAAGTTAAGTTTTTTAGCTCGAATGACTGTCCTAAGACAGCCACTCCTGATTTTTCTAGGTCTGGATCAATGCCAATGATGAGGCCTTTAGGAATTTGCATTGTTGCCTCTCAAAGCTTTTATCGCCAAATAACAAGATTGATCCGTTCCCTTATTTCGAACATCATTAAGATGATTTAGAGCTGCTTCAATCCGCTTATCTTTATCTTTCAATTCAGAATCATTTAGATTAATAACTGACTCTAAACGCTCAATTGTCTTCGTATCACTTTCAGCAACTTCTTTTAAAATTTGATTCTGTGATGAAAGCTCATCAACCTCAGCCTGTCGGGATTGCCATGCTTCCCAAGCGATCTGAACAGCCAATATTCGAAAGAAATCCCCATCTTTATCAAACAACGCATCACCATGCACAAACCGCATGTTTGTGTAGAAATACTGGCTTACAAACCATTCTTTAAACTTCTCCATGACGTTCTGCCTCCAAAATGGCTTCAGGTATATTTTGTTTTAATTCATAGGTCCCTAAATACTCACCTTCACCAAGCGATCTCTGAGCCATT
>NZ_JBIMBV010000046.1:0-4124 GCF_048551735.1 Acinetobacter legionensis | reverse complement strand
TTCGCTTAGGTTTTAATTCTTTCTTAGCCTTAGCCTCTACAATTGCTGCGCCCATAATCTGTTTCATGTGCGATTGAGCATTTGATTTATTGAACTCCTGCTTAACCTCTTTTGAAACACCATAAGGCACATGTTCGATCTGACCACCACTGCTTAAGAATTCTGACAAATCCCAAGCTGAACGATCTTTGATGTAAAGGGATTCGCTATTGGTTCCCGTTCTCATACCAACTCCCCTTGCATCATTGCGTAATATTCAGGACTTAAATCTGCAAATGTTGAGCGAGCTAAGTCGGTTGCCAATCGAACCGTACCTGTTGACCCATTACGTGCTTTACCAATAATGATTTCAGCTGTTCCAGCCTCCTTAGATTCCTTGTTGTAAACCTCATCACGATAGATAAACATGATGATGTCTGCATCCTGCTCTAAATCGCCTGACTCTTTTAAATCAGCGTTTACAGGTCGTTTATTTGGTCTGTTTTCAAGGTTTCGATTCAATTGAGCTAAAGCAAATACTGGACATTCAAAATCACGAGCAATCTTTTTCAATTCCCCTGAAATCTCACCAATATCTTTGTCAGAGCGACCATAATTGTTTTTAGTGAGTGGAGTTACACGCTGGATATAATCAACAAATATCGCACCGACTTTTCCATATTCAGCTTGTACTTTTCGTGCTGATCTACGGATCGTTGAAGTCGTTGAACGAGCATTGTCATCAATCATCAAAGGTGCTTTTTCTAAGATCATTGCAGCAGTATTAATCTTTCCGCAGTCCTCAATTTGAGCCTTACCACTTAAAACTTTCCGCAATTCAATCTGACCAATTCCACTAATCATCCGCTGTGCAATCTGCTTGCCTGACATCTCGATTGAAACAAACAACACTGGCAAACCTTGATTGACCATCATGTCTGCTGCAAAGTTCTGAGCGAGTGTGGTTTTACCCATGCTTGGGCGTGCACCGATAATGACTAAATCACCTTTGCCAACTTCACCCAGCTTGTTATCCAACTCACAGAAGCCAGTACGAATACCACCATCAAATGCCGTGTTGTTATGCAAAGCTGTATGTCGCTCTAAAAACTCCTTAATTGCGTCCTTAGAGAATTCATGGGCATGTTTAAGGCGATTGTCCACCGAACCTGTTTCTAAGCCACTGACGAGAGCCTGTGCGCGATTTAAAGCGGTTTCCGATGTGTACGAAACCATATCCAACGCCAAAGTGTCGATTTGCTTACTTACATCCTGAATTTTCCTGCGAGTTGCAAAATCTTTGAGTTTTTTAAGGTGTGTTGGTAAAAGCGAATGAGGGCAGTAACAACCCATCAAGTTGAGTATGAATTTCTCATCAACCGCTTTGACTTCAATTGCATTGGCGCGAATCAACTCCCAAAGCATCACTTGGTCATACGCTTCGCCTTTCGCAAACTGCGATTTCACATGAGACCAAATAATTTGGTGTTGAGCTGCGTAGAAATCACACGAATCAATCTGCTCGATGTACTCATCCATGCCTTGCTCGGTACCGATCACGGTAGACAAAATCGCTTGTTCAACAGGGATAGAAAATAATTCAATCATTGGTCCATCCCCTTGAATGATTTGCGTACGCCTTTGAATTCTGTGCTTGGTGCTTGCTGTGGTTGTTCAGGTTGAACCAGTTTAGGTTTTTCAAGTTGTTCAAGCTCAGCATTGCTTTCATGCCATGCCCAAGTTGCCTTGAAAGATTCCCAGCCACGCAAAACGATGATCTGGAACACACGCTCATTTGAAAGTTGTGCTTCGCTTGCCTGATTGAAAATGATTTTCAAAGCGCGTTCTGTGATGGTTTTACGTTTCTTGTTTTTCAGATCAATAAACTCTTGAGCTGTTTCTTCTGAAACTCCATTTTGAGATAAGAATTTTTTAGCAGAGAATTTTTGTGCTTTAGGTGCGGATGCGCCTAAATAAATATCTGTAGTATTCTCTGTTGTATTCTCTGTAATAGATTGCCCGTTTGGTGCAACACTGTTGGTACGTTTCGTGCCAACTAGTTCGCCCGTTTCGTTCAGACTAGATTGCCCGTTTGGTGCATACTGTGATAAATCAAGGCTTTCAGAGTATTCTATTAATGCTTTGTATAGATTTTCACGCTCAACTTTGAAGTAAACCTTGCAAGGTACACCTCGTTTATTTTCCTTTAAAAATCCAAGGTCTTTCAGTCTTTTACGGGCATTCTCCTGCTCTTTTCGAGTTAGACCAGTTTCCATAGTCCAGTCATGTTGGGTCTTGTAAATCCAACCATCAGAATTTTTGGTACGTGCGGTCCAGTACACCAATTGCGACAGCATTAGTGCGCCATTAATTCCACACCCGATAAAAACATAGTGTTTGTTAAACGCAATTGGTTGATCGTTCATAGCCTCAATCAGCTTAATCATTGAGATTGATGTGTTCACACAGCACCTCGCAGAAAATCAAAAAGGTCATAACGTGCTTTGGCAACACCCATGGCATTGTCTAAACAAGGCTTTTCCATATTTGCTTTGAGCGCACTTTCAAGAAGTCTGATTTTTTGCTCAATCATTCTTTCTTGATAGGTTGCTTGCAGCTCTGGTGGTTCATGTGCTAAATTTGTTTTCATATTCATTTCTACCTCGTTTTGAATATATGAAGCCTGATCTTGACCATCAGGCTTTTTTATTGTCTGTCAGATCGTTCCGACCTGATAAATCTGTGAACTGTTCATCGTTTTTATGGTTCTCTGTCAATCCAAAGATCCGTTGTTTAATCTTGGTCTCAGCTTTCAACTGTTGGAGATGAGGTTTGATTAAGTTTTCGTATACATATTCACTAGCACCCTGTCCTGCTCGAAGCATTTCAGCCAAAGACGACAATTGTTCTTTGTGGTCTGTTGGCATGTGGATAGTGATAGATGCATCCTTTTTTGGTTTGCGTCTTGTCATGAGTTGTTCCTATGCTGCTTGTTGGCTCTTCTTTCGAGACGGAAATAAATCTTTATATTTAAATTTTCCATCCGTTTTTTCTTGAACAAGTAGTGCTGTTTCAGATGACATTTTTGCTTTTCCATTAACCCAAGCCCAAACTGATGGCTGCTCAAGGTCAAGTGCTTGAGCGGTAAGGGTTTGAGAGCCAAAATGATCAACAACACATTTATATAAATTAATTAATTCAATATTCATCTATTGAACTCCTATGCTTTACAGTTAATTTATAGTTTTAACTATTAATTGTCAACAGTTTTAACTGTTTGAATATTTATAGTCGCAACTATAAAATAGGAGTCAAATTAAGGATTTTCTTTATGAGAACTTTGGCTGACCGACTAAAAGAAGCTCGATTAAGAGCTGATAAAACACAAGGTGATGTAGCAGATGCAGCTGGTATAAAACAGCCTACATATCAAGCTTTAGAGGCTGGAAAGACTAAAAAATCAGCATATCTACCTGAGATAGCAAAATTTCTAGGTGTTGATGTTGATTGGTTAAAAAATGGAAATGGCGAAGCAATCCCAGGTAAACCAAGAGACGGACAACCCATAGCGGATGTTAAATTCCGTGGAGTTGAGTTTTGGGATAACGACACCCCATTAGATGATGATGAATTTGAAGTTCCATACTACAAAGACGTAGAGCTTACTGGTGGGTGTGGATCATTTGAGCAGCATGATGACGGCCGTAGACGAATTAAATATGGAAAGACTGCCGCTTATGCAAGCGGTGCTTCACAAACCCAATCGATCTGCATGACATTAGTTGGTGACAGCATGGAAGACTTGATTCGAGCTGGATCAATGATTGCTGTGGATCTAGGTAAAAAAGAAATTCGAGAGGGCAAAATTTACGCCTTCCGTCATGGTCAATTATTGCGTGTTAAATATTTAATACCTAAGCCCGATGGTGGTTTGATTATCAGAAGTCATAACAAAGACTATGAAGATGAACATATCACCGCTGAAGAAGTTGAAAACGATATAAACATGATTGGTTGGGTGTGGAACTGGTCTGTTTTAGAGAGATGGTAAAACTGCGAACCCGACGCAGTCCTTTAGAATTGATCGGGTGGAGAAAATTAATGAGTAAAACTGTTACAAAAGAAAAAACTGTACATTATAAAAA
>NZ_JBIMBV010000045.1:0-4693 GCF_048551735.1 Acinetobacter legionensis | reverse complement strand
CTATACACCTAGTCAAGTAGGTGGAATGATCTGGACTATTTCCACAACCTTTACCCAAGTTTTTTACCCTTAAATCTAATCAACTTCACGCCCCACTAGCTGGGGCTTTTTAGTGAGAAAAATATGACAATCCAGACAATTAATTTAGGCACTGCACCGAGTGGCGCAGGTGGTGACACGTTCCGCTCAACAGGCACAAAAGTAAATGAAAACTTCACAAATAATACCCATGCTGCAAGTCGATATGTCGGTACAGCTGCTGGCAATGTAATGGAGGTAGGGGCTTTTGGGCTTGGTGAGAATGCAGTGTATGTTACTAACGATACTTTGTTATCTGCATTGAGAAAAGGCTTTATTGCGATAGGTAATCAACCCGCAATTGTTTATGGGCAGCAGTTCGGAGCAGCGTATAACGGCATACTTAGATTGCCAACTGCGGGACAAAGTGAGATAAGCGTATCTAGGATTGGGCAAGTAATCGATAGTACAATTGGTCAAAACACGGATAGAATTATCGTCAAGACAACAGCAAATACACAAGTTGACCCCAACGGTTTTATTAAAGCAGCATCGCCTATCGTTAGTCTGTATGCTGATAAAATTGAACTAAATGATGAAGCCAAACAACAGTCTATTACGTTTGAAAAGCTTGGTGTTGGTGATTATTTAGTTAAAGGCTCGTTAGGCTTTGCACAAGATGGTTGGTATATCGAAATGCCAAAGGATGCCAATGGTAATGTTTTGGTTGCGGTTCAATATCAACAGCTTGAAGATAACACCATCGAAGTTAAAACCTTTGCTAAAAAGTTTGATGAAGAAACGGGTGATATTGTTCCGAATTTTGAAAAACCTCGTGATATTCCTGCTGGTCGTTGGATCGACATTCGCTTAAAGGAATTGCCTAAGCCTGAAATTGAAATTTCAAAAACACCTGCAGATTTTCAGCCAACTAACTTGGCTCAAGCTGTTTCGGAGGCATTGAAAGATGACTCTGCACAGTGATTTTCAAAAGCTGTATATTAATGGGTTAATTACACTATTTGAATTAGATGCCAGCGCTTTAGGTGCTGGCATTTTACGTTTCCATGGTCATATTTCTTATGAAGACTGGGAAAAGATTTACAGCTCGATTGGGTCAGATGGCTTGATGGGTTCTGATACAGGTTTAATAGGTAAAGTATTTGATATTGGTGATGAGAAAGTCTGGCATCGCAATATTATCTTTAATGGTCAGACTTTTGAGCCAATGGCGTTGCAAGTATCAGGCTTAGAAATGCGAAGTGATGGTAAGGCTTCTGCTCCGACTTTAAGTATGGCCAACAATATTAAAGGTATTCAAGGTGCGGTAACTGCATATTGTTTACAGTTTGGTGATTTTGCTGGTGCAAAGATCAAAGTCATTACCACATTAGCCAAATATCTCGATGCTGAAAACTTTAGTGCTGGTAATGCCACGGCTAATCCAAGTGAAAAGCGCGAGCAGATTTGGTTCATTGAACAAAAGACTTCTGAAAATGCTCAGCAAGTGACGTTTGAACTTTCTAATCCAGTGGATTTCGAAGGGCTAAAAATTCCTACGCGGCAAATCTCAAACTACTGCAACTGGGAATATCGAAGTGAAGAGTGCGGATATATCGGTTCTGCAATGTTTACTGAAAAAGATGAATCGACAGACAATCCAGCTTTAGATCGATGTAACTACCGAACATCAGGCTGTCGTTGCCGAGAGAACGAGCTTCATTTTGGTGGATTCCCTGCATCTTCAATGGTGTAAAAATGAAATTAAATAAAAAACTCAAAGCAGCGATTTTATCTCATGCTGAACAATGTTTCCCCGCAGAATGTTGCGGGGTTATTGTTTCTGGTACGTATATACCTTGTCGCAATGTCGCTGAAAAAGGTCAGTTTCAAATTCATCATGAAGACTTGGCGAATGCTGAAGATCAAGGTGAGATTCAAGCTTATGTACATTCACATCCAAATGCTACAGCACGTGCTTCTGATTTAGATTTATTACAAATTGAACTTCATGAAATGCCATGGGTAATTTGTGCATATCCTGAAGTTGATTTTCAAGTCTATGAACCCTGTGGCTATAAAGCCCCACTCATTGGTCGTGTTTACCATCATGGATATCAAGATTGCTATTCAATTGTTCGTGATTTTTATCATCGTGAGCTGGGTATTAAGTTGATAAATGTTGAACGTAAAGATGATTGGTGGAGAGATAAAAATCACAAATCCCTTTATCTAGAAAACCTAGACGCAGCTGGATTTTATGAGGTCAGTGAACCTCAGTATGGTGACATGTTGGTGTGTAATGTTGGCCGCACAGAACACCCGAATCATGCTGTGATCTGGCTTGGTAATCAGTGGCAACTCAAGTCAGAAGAAAGCACGAGTTGTTTTGGTGGACCATTAATCCTACATCATCCTTATGGTCGAAAGTCAGTGCGTGAAATCTTTGGGCAACAATGGCAAGAGCGTGTTGTTAAAATTGTGAGGCATAAGAATGCTTAAAACGATCAAATTATATGGCATACTCGGAAAGAAGTTTGGTAATGAATTTAAGCTTGCTGTTGAAAGTACCCGAGAAGCTGTAAGAGCGCTATCAGTCCAAGTACCCGGCTTTGAACAATTCATGCTAACCGCTCATGAACACGGACTTAGCTTTGCTGTTTTTCAAGATGATGAAAATATCTCTGAGGATCAGATTGATTTTGATACTGGCGCGACAATTATAAAGATTGTTCCGAAAGTTATGGGAGCTGGTGGTGATAGTGGAGTCTTTCAACTTGTGCTTGGAGCGATTCTGATTGCTGCATCATTTATACCTGGTATAGGTCAGGCTGCTCAAGTTGCATTGATTGGTGCGGGTGCTGGAATGGCTGTTGGTGGTGTTGTTCAAATGCTTACCCCAAAAGCGAATGAACAAGACCAAAACCAAGATGGAAATAAATCTAACTTTGGATTTGGTGGGGCAGTCACCACAATCGCACAAGGTAATCCAGTTCCGATTCTTTATGGTCAGCGTGAAGTCGGTGGATTCATTGTAAATGCTGGTCAATTTGCAGTAGATACCTTTAGTTCTGCTGATGCTGGTTATACAGGCGGTGGCAGCAGTGGTGGTAAGAAATAATCTCAAGAAGAATATAAGCGCATTAAGCGCTTTTTTATTGCGTGGGAAAAAGTATGCTTAAAACAGTAAAAGGCGCTAAAGGTGGCAGTCAAAGCCAAAGACAACCCAAAGTTGCAAATGATACCACTGCTTCAAAAACCTATGCACGTTTACAATATGGCATGAGTGAAGGAGAAGTCGAGGGCTTAGCAAATGGCTTTAAGTCAATCTTCCTTGATGACACACCAGTTGAAAACGATAGTGGTGCAAGAAACTTTCAAGATGTCACTCTAGATTTTCGTTCAGGTACCAATGATCAGGCATACATGGAAGGTTTTGAAAGTATTGCATCTGAAACTGCTGTAGGTGTTGAACTTAAAAGTGATACGCCTTGGGTGAAAGGTGTGACCAACCTTACACTTGATGCTGTGATTGTACGTGTTAGATTTGGTGCTTTAAAACAACAAGATCCAAGCAACGGTGATGTTTCAGGTATTGTTATTGATTACTCGATTGAAGTGCAGACTGATGGGGGATCATGGGAGTTAATGCTTGATACTCAAATGTCAGGAAAAACTTCAGCAAATTATGAACGTACCCATCGTATCGGCTTACCAAAAGCCAATAATAATTGGTTGATTCGAGTCACACGTAAAACACCGAATTCAAGCTCTGAATATGTCAGCGATAAGATGTATATTCAAGCCATTACTGAAGTTGTCGATCTTAAACTTGCCTACCCAAATACTGCCTTGATTGGCGTGCAATATGATGCTGAAACATTCTCGAATATTGCCAAAATTGCAGTAGATCTAAAGGGTGTAAAGATCAAAGTACCAAGCAACTATGATCCGGTAAGCCGAACTTACATCGGGATATGGGATGGCCTGTTTAAGCGTGCTTATAGCAATAATCCAGCTTGGATTTACTACGATTTATGCACCAATAAGCGATATGCACTTGGTAACCGCTTAACAGAGCCAATGATAGATAAATGGTCATTGTATCGTTTGGCTCAATATTGTGATCAGTTGGTGCCAGACGGCAAAGGTGAGCAAGAACCACGGTTCACTTGTAATGTGTATATTCAAAGTGCCGAATCTGCTTTTGATATTTTAAGCAAACTTGCAGGTTTATTTCGTGCAATCAGTTATTGGGATGGTAATTCAATCGTATGTGAAGCTGATTTGCCACAAGATACGATGTTTACCTATACATCTGCCAATATTATTGATGGCGCTCTTGGTATTAATTACACCGGTACACGTGCACGGGATCGGCATAATGCAGTCAAAGTTGCTTGGGATAATCCGCAAAATCGCTATAAGACTGAATATGTTTTTGTGCGTGATGAAAAATCAATTGCAGAGGCTAAAGCAGTACGCTTATTAGAACTAGAAGCATGGGGCTGTACATCAGAAGGGCAAGCACAACGTACTGGCCAATGGGCTTTAAAAACAGAACAACTTGAAACTCGCACTGTCACATTTAAAGTTGGGTTGGATGGCTATATTCCATTACCAGGTAAAGTGATTGAACTTGCTGATGAGTTGTTAGCTGGTCGTGCAAATGGTG
>NZ_JBIMBV010000044.1:0-4732 GCF_048551735.1 Acinetobacter legionensis | reverse complement strand
GTAAAAGTACTTTTTAAGTCCGGTAAAAGTACTTTTTTAAATGCGTTTTGTCCGGTAAAAGTACTTAGTTGTCCGGTAAAAGTACTTTTTTAAAGTCTGAAAGCCTTGCTAGATATGGGCTAGAAGGGGGTCTAAAAGCTTTTAAAAGCTTTTTAAAAGATAAAAAAGGAAAATACAGAAAATAAAACAGCCCTATGCCCTCGCTAAAGCTCGGACGTTTTAACCTCGCTTTCGCTCGGTTGAGGGGCTGTTTTTTTCAAATATGAATTGAGGATTTAATAAAAAAAGAAACTATGCCTTCGCTTCGCTCAGTAGTTTTTATGCTCGCTTCGCTCCTCTAGAATTTGACCAATACAGTTCGCACCCATTCGGGATGCTCTGTATCTTTCGTTACGAAGCAAAAGGGAGCTTGTAATCAGGGAAAAGGCAGAAGCGAAATTTTAATGCCAGGTGGTCGCTCGTAGACACTCGCTCGGCTCTTACTGGAATGATTAAAATATCTAATCAAAACCGTGGAACATTGATTAAAGAATATCCGTGGAACATGAAAAATCATAAAAAAAGCCCAAACGGGCTCGATTGGGCTATAAACTAGAAACTACAGCATTGATTTCTAAGTGGAATTATAACGTATTTCGTATAACGTGCATTATGTTAATTTTAGGGAAATTTAAGAATCTCTATGCAATGGTTTATTCAATATTCTTTGATTTCTTATCTTTTAGGTTAATCAGAAATAGCCAATAACATAAGCCAGGAAATAGAGCCATAAAGATAGTCCATGTATCTGTATACATCTTCCACCACTCTTTCGAAATTTCTCCTGTGTGACTCCATCCAAAAAGAATAAAAAATGGAGTAGCAATAATTATAGAGGCAATACAGATAGTTAATAAATTAAGACTGTTATAACGATTTAAAAGAATTGAGAATATGAAGCTGAAAGGTACAGTCAAAATACAATAAGCCAAGTAGACAAGACCGTGCCCTACAAGAACCACTAAAATCGAGTATAGGCTGTATTCCTGATTCATTACGATAAACAGGACTGCTGTGAAAAAAAGTAGTGGTAAAGGAGAAAGTAAGAGAGCTTTTACTATTTTTTCATTTGAGTATTTCACTAATTTAATTCTCTTATCTACTCAATAAATAATAATACTATAACGATTTTATTGGAGGTTTTTTGATTCTATTTAACATAATGGCTGTTATACGAAATTTGATTGATTTTTACTAAAACACTATTTGAAAATATAAAAAAAAGCCCAGTCATGGAATACTGGGTTATGGAAACTCAAATAAGGATTTATATTTTATAAAGTATTTAAAAAACCATAAAAAAACTATGGTTTTTTTTGTATAAACTTGCTTGTTGTCTCTACTTCATTGAATACTTCAAATTTTTTCCGATCATTATCGAGTTTAACAACGAGAGCTAAAATAAAAATCATTATTATAAAAGCTAGGAAAATCAAATGCCTTCTCATTATTAATTCCACTATCAGTGCTATAAAGTATGCTTCCCTATAGCAAATAGATAGGACATAAAGAATGAAAAGTAAAGCTCGATACTTTGAGACATGGCTATTGCCATATCTCAAAGTCGAGCCACTTTGCGATATTCGGTAGCAATAAGATTAAGAAAAGAACCGAGCAAAGTACTTGCCAGTATTTATTTAGGGTCAATAACACAGTAATCCTTATTCGTTCCATGACAGTCATTTTTCATAACTCGGACACAAGATTTATCATTACAATTTCTAATATCTAAATTATATCTTTGTTCTAGCCACGCTGCCTCTGCACGACGTTCCTTGATCTCATCAAAACTTGGAATAAATAAAAATATAAAAGACAGGAAAACCAGCACCAGACTGAGGAAAATTGCACATAACAAGGCAATAAATCTGTAGTTCAATTTGTCGGTAGCCTTGTCTAGTTCATGGATGCGACCTTGAAGGGCACGTGTAGCTTCCTGATTTGCGTTATTTAGGGTCTTTTTGCTTTGTTCTAGTACCCCACTAGCTACTTTGTTGTAAAACGTCTCTAATCGCTTGTTATCATCTGCTATAGCTTCTCTATATTCCTTCATGGAGGCTAATAGAATATACAACTGATCATCTAAATCATTTTGGCTGCTCATAGCGATGGTCCACTTCTCTTCATGCTCTTGCGGTGTTTCTGCTTCATGGCTTGTTCTTGCTGTAGCTTCAATTGCTGTTTACGTTCCAGTTCTAGGCGTTTAACTTCCTGTGCTTTCTTCCATTGCTCAAAGCCTTGCTCAACACGGTTGAACCCTTGTTCTAAGGTTTTTTCTTTATGCTGTTGTTTGTTTTGGAGCTGTTGGCTGTTCTGCTGTTTTACCGTGTCGTTGAAACGACTGATCTCAGTATCTATACCTTTCCTGCGCATCTGCGTGACCTTGCTACCCTCATGGATAGTGGCTTGTAGCTGATTACCTTGATCGACATAGCTGCGGTGGTCGATTCTTTCCCGATACCCTGCATGTTCGAGGGCATGATTCGCTAGGTTTGCCCAGGTGGAACGGATCTGTTTAATTTCTTCCTGGCTTGTTCCCATACCCAGTGTTTTTCTTTTGGTATTACTTAACTCAATATCGGCTTTATCTTTAAGAACTAAATTCTGCTCTGGATCTAATTCGGCCTTGCGCGTTGTCAGTAAGATATGTGCATGATGATTTTTATCACTGCCATTCTGACTAGGTGCATGAATGGCTAAATCCGCGATTACTCCATAACGGTCTACTAAAGATTGCGCAAACTCTTTGGCCAGTTCTTTTCGTTGTTCCTCATCTAATTCATCAGGCAAAGCAATCACCCATTCACGTGCTGTTCGGGCATCTTTTCGGTTCTCTGATTTTTCTGCCATATTCCAGACTTGGCTTCGGTCTAATTCGATATCCAAATTAGAAATAATTTCGGTATAAACCACACCTTCTTTTCTCGTAAAGTCGTGCGTTAATCCTGTCCGTTCATCTTTCAATTTTTCTCCTGCACGATAAGCCATAGATGCAACCGCAGTTCGTCCCGAACTTCGGTTAACAGTCTTCGTCGTACAGTGATAAATTGCCATGCCTTAGCCTTGTGATGGTTTTGCTTTTGCTTTTAAAAATTGCGTAGCGATTTTTGGGGTTAAGGGGATTCCCCTTACGCAAACTTTGACTTGGATGAAATCCATGTCGTAAGTGCGCATTTCATGAAAAACACGATAGCATATAGCCCGCTTGAATTTCAATTCATAGGGCCTTATGCTTGAGTGGTTTTCTATATCCCGAAATCTAAATCATGACAAAAGCTGCTGAAACTCTCGAGAAGAAAATCGAAGCCCAGTTAGAAAAGCTGAAACAGTTAAAGGCTCGCAAACAAGCTATCGAAGCTAGAGAAAAATCAAAGCAAAAAGAGCAGGAAAGAAAGGATGATACTCGACGTAAAATTTTGCTTGGTTCTTATTTGATTAAAAAAATGAATGCCAATGAAGCCAATAAAGAAAAAATACTCGCTGAACTCAACGAGTATTTAACAGAAGATCGGGATAGACAGCTTTTTAACCTTTAAAATCTGTTTCAGTCCGCAAGGCTTTAAATATACGTTTTGCGGTTTCCTCTCTGACTGATTTTGGATCTCGTAAAATATTAGCAATCCAAATTGCAAATGCTTGATAGTCTTTTGCTCCAGCTAGATCACTAATACTACCTACTTTTGACAAAATAGAGCTGTAGGTATTGATTTGACCATCAGACAGACTGCGGAATATATCTAGTGTTTCTTGCTCTCGCTCTGATGCTATTAATCTAGGCTTGGGCTTCTCTCTGACAGTAAACTTAAAGCCAACCACAGAACGCCCTTTTTTAACGTTTTCATAAGTTAGGGCAATATCTGTATTAGCTGTGATCTCATCTAGTGATGGATTGATAACACGTTTTTTTAGATTACTTAGATCGTGATAAGACTCAGGTAAGCCAAATTCAGTTCTTATTTTTTCTAAAGACATTTCAAATTTTCCCATAGCCTGATGTTTTTTAGCTAAGTGATAAAAATCGAATGAGTAATCTTTTTTTAGACTAAGTACGATGTCTTTTTTGTACTTTGTATATGGATTTAATTTATCAAATTCTGTAAGCATCAATAAAACGATCTCAGGGAATCGAATTGCAATACCTCCATCTTCATAAATGCAATCAATTACCCAATTAGACAGAACACGTTTCCCTCTTTCATTGTTATAAGAAAAACTACGCTTAATCAGATTTCTACTTGCTACTTCTAACTGTGTATATGCTGAATGCGTTTTAATTCCACACTCTTCAGCGAATTTTTCAGCGGTAATCATAATAGGATCTTTTTCTGTTGCTTGAGTAGTTCTAGCAATTGGACTAGCAAGTATCAATATACGCTTTTCATCAATATTCATACTCTTAAAACATTCTTGAATATTATTTTGCATCACAACCCAAGAAGGTGGATACGTTTTTTTATTTTCGTCCATATAACTACAATGCCTATTAAGTACTTTTTCGGATATGTACCTATATAGTATATTATTGCTTAAAATTTGACTATTATTTTTGTACTTTTTTAAAAAAAGTACATCTAAATTTGTGTACCTTAATGTCCGGTAAAAGTACTTTTTAAGTCCGGTAAAAGTACTTTTTTAAATGCGTTTTGTCCGGTAAAAGTACTTAGTTGTCCGGTAAAAGTACTTTTTTAAAGTC
>NZ_JBIMBV010000043.1:0-5128 GCF_048551735.1 Acinetobacter legionensis | reverse complement strand
TTCATGAAATGCGCACTTACGACTTGAACAAAGTTCAAGTCATCGTTGCGTAAGGGGAACCCCCTTAACCCCAAAAAACTGCTACGCAATTTTTTAAAAGCAAAAGCAAAACCATCACAAGGCTAAGGCATGGCAATTTATCACTGTACGACTAAGACCGTTAACCGAAGTTCGGGACGAACTGCGGTTGCATCTATCGCCTATCGTGCAGGGGAAAAATTAAAAGATGAACGAACAGGATTAACGCACGACTTTACGAGAAAAGAAGGTGTAGCTTATACCGAAATTATCTCGAACTTAGATACTCAGATTGATCGTGCCGAACTCTGGAATTTGGCGGAAAAAACCGAAAACCGAAAAGATGCCAGAACCGCCAGAGAATGGGTTATTGCCTTGCCTGATGAATTGGATGAAGAACAACGCAAGGAACTCGCTAAAGACTTTGCCAAGTCCTTAGTAGATCGCTATGGAGTAGTTGCAGATTTAGCGATTCATACACCCAGCAAAGGTGGGGATGATAAAAACCATCATGCACATATCTTGCTGACAACTCGAAAAGCAGAATTAGACCCTGACAATAAATTGGTCCTTACTCAAAAAGCGGAAATTGAGCTAAGTAACACCAAAAGAAAAAGCCTAGGCATGGGAACAAGCCAAGAAGAAATCAAACAGATTCGAGCCACCTGGGCAAACCTTGCAAATTACGCCCTGGACAAAGCAGGGTACAAAGAAAAAATAGACCACCGCAGCTATGCCGAACAAGGTAACGGCTTACAAGCCACGATACATGAAGGCAGCAAGGTTACTCAGTTACGCAGAAAGGGCATAGATACTGAAGTTAGCCGTTTCAATGACAACATCAAACAGCAAAACTATCAGCAGCTCCAATTCAAAGAACCCAAAAAGGAAAAAATCCTAGAACAAGGCTTTAGCCGTGTTGAAAAGGGATTCGAGCAATGGAAGAAAGATCAGGAAGCTAAACGCCTAGAACTGGAACGTCAGCAGCAGTTAAAGCAACAGCAAGAACGAGCCATGAAACAGAAACAACGCCAAAGCATGAATAAAGATGGGCCATCTCTATGAGCAACCAAAACGATTTAGACGACCAGTTATATATTTTATTGGCCTCCATGAAGGAATATAGAGAGGCTATAGCAGACGATAAGAAGCGATTAGAGACGTTTTACACCCAAGTAGCTAGTGGGGTTCTGGATAAGGCTGAAAAGTCGCTACAGGAGACAAATAAACAAGCTATAGGGGTATTAAAGAGCCGTATTCAGGAGTTAGACAAAGCAACGAGCCGTCTTAATTATCAATTCATTGCAGTGTTTGCCAGTGCCTTTGTAGCTTTGGTGATGGTGCTGTTCTTGGCATTATTTTTATTTGTACCAAGTCTGGATGAAATCCAGCAGCGCAGATCGGAAGTGAACAACCTGAAAAAATACAGCTTAGACCTATCAAAATGTGATGGGAAAACCTGTGTAAGAGTTATAAAAAAACAATGTGGATATGGGAAAAATGCGGATTATTGCGTGATTGACCCTAAATAATTTTGGCCAGTACTTTGCTTTGTTCCTTTCAAACCTATCAGATATTTAATGTCGCAAAGTGGCTCGACTTTGAGGTTTGGCAAAAGCCAAACTTCAAAGTATCGAGCTAGATTTCTTAGGAATTAAGGAAAGGCATCACCATTCTGATTACCTTCTTCATCGTAACCCTGATTTAACTCATCTTCGAAAATGTCTCTAACAAAATATCCCTCTCTCGTTAGATTGTCTTTTTCCCATCCTTTATTCTTTCTATATTCTGATGGAATAAACTTCCAAATTCGCAATTTGTGGTGATACATATTGCTTTTATTTTGATTAAAACCTGTAGATTCAAACCAATTAAAACCGTTTGAGCCTCTATCCAAATGATTAATTTCTTTTAGAGTTTCATAAATATATTTAGCTAACTCTAATTTCATTTTTTGTTTAGCGGTCATCCCTCTACGACCATTAGGTCTACGATCACAAATTCGATTTCCTCGATAACCAGCTGCACCCATTAATAGATCACAAATTTGTAAGCGTAAAAAATCCTTACTATCAACATATGTAATCTTGAGTTCTATATCTGGTCGCTGCAAATATGTAGGAAGGTTTGTAACGAAGGTATTTAAACTGTCTTTATGTTTTTGACTTGAATGCCCATCTAATCTTAATAAAATTTCGTGTTTTTCATTTCCAACTAATCTTGGCAAATATTTAAATCCGAAAGAGTTTTTTATAAATTGATAATACAAACGGAATTGCATATCTAATTCGGACAAATTGTCTCTATTATCATAATGATATGATCTGTCCTTAAACATTTGTCGGTATTTTATTTTATCAGCCAATATATGTGTTTTTAGACAATCAATCAGTTCTTTAAAGCAAGGAATATCAGATTCCCTTACCTTTGCCCACTTTATCTCTACTCGTGGATTAAATTTATGTTTAACTAATATTTTTTTCAGATCTTGATCTAATTTATCTAAATCAGACTCTAAACCAAAAATGCCACCAAAAAAAAAGTGATATCTGGCTAGTGGTTCAGAATTGTGAGTCCATGCTTCATCTGCAAAAATTTGATATTTGGGCATTTTTTTTCCAAAAAAAAACCCTAGTTCCTTAATAACGCCGCTTACCTAATAAGAAGCTCAAGAACTAGAGTTCACATTAGTATATATAAAAAAGAATTGATGAACAATATATTTTATATTTGCCCTTTTCAACTTGTTACTTAATTAATTATTAAAAAATAAATAATTACATTTAGTAATAACCGAGCGAGTGTCTACGAGCGATCACCAAGCATAAAAATCCATGTGCTTTTCTCTCTGATTACAACTACTCCCTTTTGCTTAATAAAGGGATTAACAGAGCAAAGCGATTATCATCTAAATTGCTTTATGACCGAGCGAAGCGAGATAAAGCTTTCTGAGCGAAGCGAAGGCATAGTTTTTTTAAAATTCTCGATTTACCTTTGAAGAAACAGCCCCTCAACCGAGCGAAGCGAGGTTAAAACGTCCGAGCTTTAGCGAGGGCATAGGGCTGTTTTTATGCCTGCTTAGGCTTTTATATATATTTTAAAGTTTTTAAATGCTTTTAGCCATTCTGAAAGTATTGATATTAAAGATTTTTAAAGCCAATAAAGACACAGATTCCTTGCTATAAAGACACAGATTCCTTGCTATAAAGACACAGATTCCTTGCTATAAAGACACAGATTCCTTGCATAAAGACACATAATGTTTTAATGTGTCTTTATGCACATAATTATATAACGTGTTGAATATGAAGAATGGATTAGTAGTGAAAGATAATGCCTTAATAAATGCTAGTTATAATTTAGAAGTAACAGAGCAGCGTTTAATACTTTTAGCAATTATCAACGCACGTGAAACTCAGCAAGGAATTACGTCAGATAGCAAGTTAGAGATACATGCTAGTGACTATGCCAATCAATTTAATGTGAAGAAAGAAACAGCTTATGAAGCATTAAAAAGTGCTGTAAATAATTTATTTGAACGTCAGTTTTCTTTTAGAGAAACAACAAAAAAAGGGGTTGGTATTGTTCGATCTCGTTGGGTAAGTCGAATTAAATACATTGATGATTCAGCTATATTAGAAATTACTTTTGCGCCTGATGTGGTGCCATTAATTACAAGGCTTGAGCAACATTTTACTAGCTATCAGTTAAAGCAAGTTTCTCAACTTACCAGTAAGTACGCTATACGCTTATATGAGCTTCTAATTGCATGGCGTGAAGTTGGTAAAGTACCAAAAATTGAACTCTCTGAATTTAGGGAAAAGCTAGGTATTGCAGCTGATGAATACAAAGCAATGAATCATTTTAAAAGCCGTGTATTAGAACCATCTATTAAACAAATTAACGAACATACCGACATTACAGTAAGTTATGAGCAACATAAAACTGGACGTACTATTACTGGTTTTTCGTTCAGATTTAAGCAGAAGCAAACTCCTAAGATATCAAAACAAATAGATGAAAAAAGAGATCCTAATACTCCTGATTTCTTTATTCCTCTAACTGATGCTCAACGACATTTATTCGCTAATAAGATGGCTAAATTGCCTGAATTGAGTGAGTATTCACGAGGAACTGAAAGCTATGAAGAGTTTGCAATTCGTATTGCCGACATGCTTTTAGAACCTCCAAAATTTAGGATGTTTTATCCGCTACTGGAACAGTTAGGGTTTAAATAACCTGCAAAAAAAAGAGCTTAATAAGCTCTTTTTTTATATTTTTTAGTATTTAACGTCGATTGACGAGACTACGATCATAGTCTGCAGGATAACCATCAAGTTCCACTTCTATAATCTCAATTCCATCATCCTCGTCGAGTGGATTCTTAGCCTTTTCATCTAAATCATCAGCATACTTTTCATACTCATCCTCCCAGTCCTCATGAATCTCTTCAAAATATGGGCAGTAGAAAATATTCATTAGCTCGAAATAGTTATCCCCGAATTCTTCAACTTCGAGCTTTATTACGCTCATCTTTCCAAAGGTAACGATGGTAGGGGTTACGTTTAAAGGCTCTATGTATTTCTCAGAAAATCTTTTGGCATCGCTATAAGTATTAAAACTTTTAGAAAAAGTGTCATAAGTTTTTTTTTGAAGTGGGGGTAAATCAAAAAGCTGTCTGTCTCGATCCTCTGTTAAATATTCATTGAGATCGGCTAGTACTTTATTTTTATTAGCTTCATTAGCCTGCATTTTTTTAATCAAATAAGAACCTAGTAAAATTTTACGTCTGGTATCGTCCTTTCTTTCCTGCTCTTTTTGCTTCGATTTTTCTCTAGCTTCGATAGCCTGTTTACGAGCCTTTAGCTGTTTCAGTTTTTCTAACTGGGCTTCGATTTTCTTTTCGAGAGTTTCAGCAGCTTTTGTCATGATTCAGATTTTGGGATATAGAAAACCACTCAAGCATAAGGCCCTATGAATTGGAATTCAAGCGGGCTTTATGCTATCGTGTTTTTCATGAAATGCGCACTTACGACTTGAACAAAGTTCAAGTCATCGTTGCGTAAGGGGAACCCCCTTAACCCCAAAAAACTGCTACGCAATTTTTTAA
>NZ_JBIMBV010000042.1:0-5238 GCF_048551735.1 Acinetobacter legionensis | reverse complement strand
ATCATTAAGAGAATATGAAGAACAACTTGTGTGGATTTTTACTAATTGATTGATCGAAATATTATCATTGATTGATTGGTTTAAATTACTCGAAGTTTATTTGAGAGAATTTGTCAGTACATTGATGAGCCAGAATTGTGACCTTAAGTCACTAATGATTTTTAACTGAAGAGTTTGATCATGGCTCAGATTGAACGCTGGCGGCAGGCTTAACACATGCAAGTCGAGCGGGGGAGATTGCTTCGGTAATTGACCTAGCGGCGGACGGGTGAGTAATACTTAGGAATCTGCCTATTAATGGGGGACAACATCTCGAAAGGGATGCTAATACCGCATACGCCCTACGGGGGAAAGCAGGGGATCACTTGTGACCTTGCGTTAATAGATGAGCCTAAGTCGGATTAGCTAGTTGGTGGGGTAAAGGCCTACCAAGGCGACGATCTGTAGCGGGTCTGAGAGGATGATCCGCCACACTGGGACTGAGACACGGCCCAGACTCCTACGGGAGGCAGCAGTGGGGAATATTGGACAATGGGGGGAACCCTGATCCAGCCATGCCGCGTGTGTGAAGAAGGCCTTATGGTTGTAAAGCACTTTAAGCGAGGAGGAGGCTCTTCTAGTTAATACCTAGGATGAGTGGACGTTACTCGCAGAATAAGCACCGGCTAACTCTGTGCCAGCAGCCGCGGTAATACAGAGGGTGCGAGCGTTAATCGGATTTACTGGGCGTAAAGCGTGCGTAGGCGGCTTTTTAAGTCGGATGTGAAATCCCCGAGCTTAACTTGGGAATTGCATTCGATACTGGGAAGCTAGAGTATGGGAGAGGATGGTAGAATTCCAGGTGTAGCGGTGAAATGCGTAGAGATCTGGAGGAATACCGATGGCGAAGGCAGCCATCTGGCCTAATACTGACGCTGAGGTACGAAAGCATGGGGAGCAAACAGGATTAGATACCCTGGTAGTCCATGCCGTAAACGATGTCTACTAGCCGTTGGGGCCTTTGAGGCTTTAGTGGCGCAGCTAACGCGATAAGTAGACCGCCTGGGGAGTACGGTCGCAAGACTAAAACTCAAATGAATTGACGGGGGCCCGCACAAGCGGTGGAGCATGTGGTTTAATTCGATGCAACGCGAAGAACCTTACCTGGTCTTGACATAGTAAGAACTTTCCAGAGATGGATTGGTGCCTTCGGGAACTTACATACAGGTGCTGCATGGCTGTCGTCAGCTCGTGTCGTGAGATGTTGGGTTAAGTCCCGCAACGAGCGCAACCCTTTTCCTTATTTGCCAGCACTTCGGGTGGGAACTTTAAGGATACTGCCAGTGACAAACTGGAGGAAGGCGGGGACGACGTCAAGTCATCATGGCCCTTACGACCAGGGCTACACACGTGCTACAATGGTCGGTACAAAGGGTTGCTACCTAGCGATAGGATGCTAATCTCAAAAAGCCGATCGTAGTCCGGATTGGAGTCTGCAACTCGACTCCATGAAGTCGGAATCGCTAGTAATCGCGGATCAGAATGCCGCGGTGAATACGTTCCCGGGCCTTGTACACACCGCCCGTCACACCATGGGAGTTTGTTGCACCAGAAGTAGGTAGTCTAACCGTAAGGAGGACGCTTACCACGGTGTGGCCGATGACTGGGGTGAAGTCGTAACAAGGTAGCCGTAGGGGAACCTGCGGCTGGATCACCTCCTTAACGAAAGATTGACGATTGGTAAGAATCCACAACAAGTTGTTCTTCATTGATGTATCTGAGGGTCTGTAGCTCAGTTGGTTAGAGCACACGCTTGATAAGCGTGGGGTCACAAGTTCAAGTCTTGTCAGACCCACCAAGTCTACTGATTGAGTTTGAAAGAATTTTAAATTCGATTTACAGAAGAGCAGATATATTAAGATCTTAAGCTGGGGACTTAGCTTAGTTGGTAGAGCGCCTGCTTTGCACGCAGGAGGTCAACGGTTCGACTCCGTTAGTCTCCACCACTAATTACAGACTAAGTGATTACAGAACTTAGTAAGCCGATAGCTTATTAAGTTCTGTGATTTATCACAGTTAACTACTCGCTGACGAGGCGGTAGTGAATCATTAACAGAATATATTTGAGTTGAAATAATTGTTTAACTCGTTTTAGTTGATGTTAGCAAGCAATTGTTAATATTGAATGAAATGAGAACTAGCGATAAAACTGAATCAAGCGTTTTGGTATATGAATTAAATTGAAGCTGTATAGTGATTAAGTTCACAGGCAACAAATAGAAGTGGTTGAATCCACATTGTTGATCCTCCTTGTAGGGATTAGCGACTGTTTGGGGTTGTATAGTCAAGTAATTAAGTGCATGTGGTGGATGCCTTGGCAGTCAGAGGCGATGAAAGACGTAATAGCCTGCGATAAGCTTCGGGGAGGCGGCAAATATCCTGTGATCCGGAGATTTCTGAATGGGGAAACCCACTTACCATAAGGTAGGTATCGCATGATGAATACATAGTCATGCGAGGCGAACGAGGGGAAGTGAAACATCTCAGTACCCTTAGGAAAAGAAATCAATTGAGATTCCCTCAGTAGCGGCGAGCGAACGGGGATCAGCCCATTAAGTTATATGTGTTTTAGCGGAAAGCTCTGGGAAGTGCTACCGTAGAGGGTGATAGTCCCGTACACGAAAGGGCACATATAATGATGACGAGTAGGGCGAGGCACGTGAAACCTTGTCTGAATATGGGGGGACCATCCTCCAAGGCTAAATACTCCTGACTGACCGATAGTGAACCAGTACCGTGAGGGAAAGGCGAAAAGAACCCCTGTGAGGGGAGTGAAATAGATCCTGAAACCGCATGCATACAAGCAGTGGGAGCCGACTTGTTCGGTGACTGCGTACCTTTTGTATAATGGGTCAGCGACTTATATTCAGTAGCAAGGTTAACCGTATAGGGGAGCCGTAGAGAAATCGAGTCTTAATAGGGCGTTTAGTTGCTGGGTATAGACCCGAAACCGGGTGATCTATCCATGAGCAGGTTGAAGGTTGGGTAACACTAACTGGAGGACCGAACCCACTGTCGTTGAAAAGCCAGGGGATGACTTGTGGATAGGGGTGAAAGGCTAATCAAACTCGGTGATAGCTGGTTCTCCCCGAAAGCTATTTAGGTAGCGCCTCGGACGAATACCATAGGGGGTAGAGCACTGTTTCGGCTAGGGGGTCATCCCGACTTACCAAACCGATGCAAACTCCGAATACCTATGAGTACTATCCGGGAGACAGACTGCGGGTGCTAACGTCCGTAGTCAAGAGGAAAACAATCCAGACCGCCAGCTAAGGCCCCAAAATTATAGTTAAGTGGGAAACGATGTGGGAAGGCATAGACAGCTAGGAGGTTGGCTTAGAAGCAGCCACCCTTTAAAGAAAGCGTAATAGCTCACTAGTCGAGTCGGCCTGCGCGGAAGATGTAACGGGGCTAAAACTATATGCCGAAGCTGCGGATGTATACTTAGTATACGTGGTAGGGGAGCGTTCTGTAAGCCGATGAAGGTGTATTGAGAAGTATGCTGGAGGTATCAGAAGTGCGAATGCTGACGTGAGTAACGACAATGCGAGTGAAAAACTCGCACGCTGAAAGACCAAGGGTTCCAGTCCAACGTTAATCGGGGCTGGGTGAGTCGACCCCTAAGGCGAGGCCGAGAGGCGTAGTCGATGGGAAATTGGTTAATATTCCAATACTTCTGTGTAATGCGATGAGAGGACGGAGAAAGTTAAGTCAGCCTGGCGTTGGTTGTCCAGGTGAAAGGCAGTAGGCATGCATCTTAGGCAAATCCGGGGTGCTCTATGCTGAGAGCTGATAGCAAGCTAGTTTACTAGCGAAGTGGCTGATACTATGCTTCCAGGAAAAGTCTCTAAGCTTCAGTTACACAGGAATCGTACCCGAAACCGACACAGGTGGTCAGGTCGAGTAGACCAAAGCGCTTGAGAGAACTCTGCTGAAGGAACTAGGCAAAATGGTACCGTAACTTCGGGAGAAGGTACGCTGCTGACGGTGATAGGACTTGCTCCTTGAGCTATTGGCAGCCACAGAAACCAGGCCCCTGCAACTGTTTATTAAAAACATAGCACTCTGCAAACACGAAAGTGGACGTATAGGGTGTGATGCCTGCCCGGTGCTGGAAGGTTAATTGATGGGGTTAGCGTAAGCGAAGCTCTTGATCGAAGCCCCAGTAAACGGCGGCCGTAACTATAACGGTCCTAAGGTAGCGAAATTCCTTGTCGGGTAAGTTCCGACCTGCACGAATGGCATAATGATGGGGGCGCTGTCTCCAGCAGAGACTCAGTGAAATCGAATTCGCCGTGAAGATGCGGTGTACCCGCGGCTAGACGGAAAGACCCCGTGAACCTTTACTGCAGCTTGACATTGAACTTTGATCTTACTTGTGTAGGATAGGTGGGAGGCTTTGAAGTAGTGACGCCAGTTGCTATGGAGCCATCCTTGAAATACCACCCTGGTAATATTGAGGTTCTAACTCTGTCCCGTTATCCGGGACGAGGACCATGTCTGGTGGGTAGTTTGACTGGGGCGGTCTCCTCCTAAAGAGTAACGGAGGAGTACGAAGGTGCGCTCAGCGTGGTCGGAAATCACGCGTAGAGTATAAAGGCAAAAGCGCGCTTAACTGCGAGACCCACAAGTCGAGCAGGTACGAAAGTAGGTCTTAGTGATCCGGTGGTTCTGTATGGAAGGGCCATCGCTCAACGGATAAAAGGTACTCTGGGGATAACAGGCTGATACCGCCCAAGAGTTCATATCGACGGCGGTGTTTGGCACCTCGATGTCGGCTCATCTCATCCTGGGGCTGAAGCAGGTCCCAAGGGTATGGCTGTTCGCCATTTAAAGAGGTACGCGAGCTGGGTTTAGAACGTCGTGAGACAGTTCGGTCCCTATCTACCGTGGGCGTTGGAAATTTGAGAGGATCTGCTCCTAGTACGAGAGGACCAGAGTGGACGAACCTCTGGTGTACCGGTTGTGACGCCAGTCGCATCGCCGGGTAGCTATGTTCGGAAGGGATAACCGCTGAAAGCATCTAAGCGGGAAGCCTACCTCAAGATAAGATTTCCCTAGGACTTTATGTCCTCTAAAGAGCCGTTGAAGACTACGACGTTGATAGGTTGGATGTGGAAGTGCGGTGACGCATGAAGCTGACCAATACTAATTGCTCGTGAGGCTTGACTATACAACACCCAAGCAGTTGTATACGAA
>NZ_JBIMBV010000041.1:0-5723 GCF_048551735.1 Acinetobacter legionensis | reverse complement strand
ACTCACCATCTACAAAGTAGCGATTTGCATAGCCAGTCATTATCCATACGCCATTTGTTATGTTGTAATGCATAGGCATATCCGTATCAGGCGCACCACTCACAATCTCTCGCATCTGCTCAATAGTCAGGTTGTTTATAGTTGTCATAGTGCCACCACTCCACAATACTTTTCTGTAATCTGTTTAAGCTTAGCTCTCTGTACCTTTTGCCATTCAGCCCTATAAGCTTTTCGATATGCTTTTTGATCCAATTCATTGATTTCTTTCTTCAATCTTCCTTTGATTGCGCTTTCGTTGATTGAATAGTCAAAACTCAGCAAATGCTTTTTAACTCCTTCCCATCGATCTTTCTTCATCACAGTTTCGCCATACATGGTTGACTTCAATGTTGTTGCTGAAACACCTGTCAACCTTGCAAGCAATGCGATATCACCATGTGATGCCTTAGAATGAAACTCTTTGAATATTGAAATCTGTTCGGCGCTTAAATCAGCTTTAGCCTTTCTTTTTACAGCCTGTGATTGAGCATCTTTGATTCGTTTACGCTCTTTATCACTCTGTCTTTTTGCTTCAATTTCAGCTTCAGTTTTAGTTCGCTTAGGTTTTAATTCTTTCTTAGCCTTAGCCTCTACAATTGCTGCGCCCATAATCTGTTTCATGTGCGATTGAGCATTTGATTTATTGAACTCTTGCTTAACCTCATTTGAAACGCCATAAGGCACATGTTCGATCTGACCACCGCTGCTTAAGAATTCTGACAAATCCCAAGCTGAGCGATCTTTGATGTAAAGTGATTCGATGTTGGTTCCTGCTCTCACACCCCACCCCCTACGCTTTCCACGTCTCGAATGGCTTGAGCTAATTCATCACGCATGAATCTGCGTTTACTGCCTCTGACGTTGTAGGGCATATCACTATCCATGTCTGGAATCCAAGTCTTAGCCTGCTTAATATCATCAAACTCGTTTACCAACTCATAAGACTCGACTAGTTGCTTTAGGTCATTAATATGAAAATCGTATGGTTGATCCCCTGAGTGCACAGAAATAGTTTTCTCTTTTACTTTTAAAAATTTAAAAGCAGTATTGCCGCCATACCAATCAGTAAAACTAATTGCTCCATCCCACCCAAAATTCCTCACAAACTCAACTGCATTCATACCAGCTCCCCTTGCATCATTTTTCATAGCACACCACCCTCTACAATTGACGTAAAACGGCAGATATCTAAGCGATCCTTAACTCTGGTCACTCCACGTTTGCCATGTCGATTTTTAGCAATAATAATTTCAGTCACACCTGTAGGAAGTTCATCTTCCCCATTGATCGGATGTACTAAAATAATTTGATCTGCGTCCTGTTCGATTTGCCCTGATTCTTTTAAATCTGAAGCTTTAGGACGTTTTCCTTTTTCTGATTCACGATTTAACTGAGCCAATGCAATAACAGGACAATTGAATTCTTTTGCTAAAGCCTTGAGGTCACGACTGATTGAGCTGACTTCCTGATATCGATCTTTCTTACTTGGATCACGTACAAGCTGTAAGTAATCAACAACGATGCAACCAAGTTTTTTATACTTGCGACGAGCCTTACGAGCATAAGAATGAATCTCTGCGATCGTTGGCTTTTGCTTGTCTTCAATGTGAATTTTCAACTTACTAAATTTGTGTTGAGCTTCAGCAAAGTCTTTAAGCATGCCGTCATAAAGTTCAGCATTGTGGATGTTGTCATAAGGAATACTGGTCAATGCCGAAATACAACGATTTGTGAACGTCTCAACGTCCATTTCAGCCGATACCACTAGAACCGATTCTTCGTATCGTAATGCAGTCTGAATCGTCACCATTTGAGCCAGTGTTGACTTACCTGAACCAGGGCGACCACCGACAACACAGAAATGACCTTTCTGAATAGTGCCAACCAATTCATCAACTGATTTCAGATTGAATTGCACACCTGAGAATGTTTTGTTTACTTTCGCCTCAGCTTTTGCCATCAGTTGCTTGCCTGACAAAACCAAAGCTTCCTCAAATGTAAAACTTGTTTTTTCAGTCTTGTCGCTTCCTGTTGATCCATCAAGAATTGTCTCTGCTGCAATATGCACATCAGGGATTGTTAGGTCTTTTGCAATCTCAGAAATGCTGTATCCGATTTTCTCGACTTCACGATGTGCCTTGAATTTATTCAACTCAGCAACATAGGTTTCAAGGTTGTAAAAACTTGAAGGGGCTTCACTGGTCATTTGTTGCAAATATGCAGTACCACCAATCAGGTGAAGTACATTTTTTTGATTGAGTTGTTGTTCAACCATCACCAAGTCATAGGGCTTGTTTTCATGTGCCAATTCTTGAATAGCATTGAAAATTTGCTTGTGACGTTCAGGAAAGAAACAATCAACATCAACATCGTTGGCAACGGTTTCATAAGATTCTGAAACAGTCATCAAAGCAGTCAGTACAGCTTGTTCCATCGGAATATTGTGAATATGTGACATTACCAATCCCCTTTGTCTTCAGTAAAGTTTTGAGGGATTTGTATTTCTTGTTTACCAACAAACCGATCACGAATATTCAAATCTCGCTTCACCCACTTCACAAAATTTGAATACATTTGGTTATCAGTAAGGTGACCAGATTTGATTCGATTTTCGTAGTGCGGATTTACTTCAAGTAAAATTTGATTAACCAATTCTTGAGTCATCGGCATTTCACCTGATCTTTGCAACCAAAAATTCAGAGAAGTTAAATCAGGTGTCCAGATTTCTAAAACTTCATCGACTGGATTTTTTGAATTTTGATCACTCTCTTTATTATTCTCTTTATATATATATTGTGAGTTTAGTAACGACACTAGTTTCGGTTTAGTTTCTACACTAGTTTGGTTTACTAACTGAACTAGTTTAGTTTCTACACTGGTTTCATTAGTAAACCGATCTTTAAGTGAAATTTCATTTAATTTGTACGATTTTGTACCTTGTTTTCCAGTACCAACTACCGAAATTACACCCAATGAAATTAGCTCTTTCAAGCCATTTGATACTGTTGGGCGACTTAGTAAACGAGACCCAATCAGATCTTTATCGCCCTGCAATTGAGAATAACTGATGTAATCAGTTTCTTTTTGATAACCATTAATTTTTGTTTCGAGTTCTGCATACACATTACGCGCGGCATCGCTCAAAAAAGGCATGACCTCTTTGCGATACAAGCGACTCGACATTATGTAGCCATTGTCGAATTTATCGCTAAACATAGGCTTTTCAATCTCGATTTGAGGTTCTGGTCGTGGGAACTTTAGAAGTGCGTTCATACAACCCCCTTAGCTAAACATTTTTCAAAATAAAACTGTTTTAACTGGATAGGTAACTCGATCCCAATATTCATAAGTTGTTTAGCTTGTGAAGGCGAAATTATTCCCTTGATTGGTGAGTTGTAAACAGCAGACCTAAAGCGCAATTCTTCAATATCTGCATTGCATTTCATTGAGTTGCACTGATGGCAAGAGCAGACATAGTTTTCAACATGCTCAAACCACATCTTGCTTCTAGGTTCAAAATGATCTACACGAACTTTTGTAAAACAATCTAAAACCTTTCCGCAATAAGCACAGCGTTTATCACTAGCTAGCCAAAGCTTTTCTCTAAACAGTTGTGTAAACCCACTACTTTTTTGTGGTTTAATCTTTTCTAGAAATACTTCCAAAAGATCGTTATTTCTTGCAAAAGACGGATGATTCATACACCACCTCGCATTACAAAAAGTGCCAACTCGGTTTTAGCTTTCGCCACAGACTGAGCAGTCGGAAGTGAGCGCTTTTCAGCGTGTTCTTCGACTGCCTTTTGAAATAAATAAATCTTTCGCTGTAGCTCAATGTCTGTTAAAATTTTATGCATATTCATTTCCATCTCGTTTTGAATATATGAAGCCTGACCTAACCCGTCAGGCTTTTTTAATGTCTAAATCCCCGTGAATCCCTTCGGATCCCTCTCGAAATTCGACCTCTGTACTTAAATCCCTTAACAAAGCTGATACTCCCAAGCGCTCGAACGATTTAGCTTGTAAATTAAGTACATGCCACTCACCTGCAATTTCTTTTTCAAGCAGGTAGGCCATATATTGAGCAAGGTCTTTACCTTTAATTTCAGCTAAAACCTTTGCTCGTTCGTGATTCTCAGGAGATAAGCGCACATGCGTAGATTTTTTTTCAAGGCTCATGGTGGTTCCTAAGCGACATTTGTAGTTTGTTTATGCTGATTCCATAAAGTTTCTAGATTTCTACCTAGATCGTATGAAAGACGTTTTCCGCAAGCTCCTCGCTCCAGATCACTTACATAATTTTGTGAGCAACCAATTTCAGTGGCGATATTTGCTTGTGTTAATCCCTGTTCTTTGAGATCAGAGATCATTTTCTGCCATTGATTCATATGAACCTCCAATATTTTTATTAAATATATAGGTTTTCCGATATTTATACAATAGCCAAACCGATTGAAATATGTATCAGAATTCCGATAAAGCAAGTTGAGATAGATTTATGAGCACTTTGGGTGAAAATTTAAAGAAATTGCGTAAAGCAAAAAAAATGACCCAGAAGGAATTAGCGCAAAAGTCTGGAGTTAAACAATCGGTAATTTCCGAACTAGAAACTGGCACAGCTAAATCAACAGGTTCAATTCTTGAGCTAGCTAGCGCATTGGGCATTACCGCTGAAGATCTTAAAAAAGGTGTAGTTAGTGAATTTGACAATAACGTTGTACCTGTCACCTCAAAATTAATCCCTGTTTTATCATGGGTTCAAGCTGGATCAATGACATCTGTAGAGGAAATAAATCCATTAGATATTTCTGAATGGTTGCCACCTTTAAGTGCTGATGATCCTGATGGTTGTTTTTATTTAAAAGTAGTTGGTATTAGTAATTCACCTACCTACATGGAGGGTGACTGTATTTTAGTAAATCCAAAATTTCAGGTGTGTGACTTAATTTCTGGAGATTTGATTGTTGTTAGAAACAATACAGATGCAACTTTTAAAAAGTTAGTCATAGAGAGCGACGAGCGCAAGTATTTACAGGCTCTTAACCCTAATTTTCATCCAAATATTATTGAGTTTGAAGATGGAATGGAGTTGGTTGGTTTGGTGATCGATGCGTTCAGACCGCTAGGTGGTTCACGTCCAAAACGCGTAAGAAGAAGTTAAAGAGGAATAACACTATGATCGCAACACTAAATAAATCAAAAACTGCTCTAACCATTAATCGTCAAGAATTCAAACTAGCATTAGCTAAAATTGGCGCAGGAATTGATAAACAAATAGCCTCACTTAAAAAAGCTAAGCAAAGCTATGACGCTGCTGAAATTGCACAAGAAGTCATTAATGAAGCTAATATCTTTGAAGCCATTATTGAGGGTTTTAACGAAGCAGAAGAAACCAATCTAAAACTAACTGACATAACCAATCTTGAAGTGGCGCAAGGATGGGTGGATGAGTTTTTAGAGAAGTATTCAGAAGCTTAATAAGCCAAAAGCAATTTTTATAAGAAGAATCTAAGATGAATAAATTTGACTACATGAAACTAGGGATAATTCTTATTGCAGTTGCCCTCTGTTGGGTTTCAATGGTTTTTTAAAACTGCGAACCCGACGCAGTCCTTTAGAATTGATCGGGTGGAGAAAATTAATGAGTAAAACTGTTACAAAAGAAAAAACTGTACATTATAAAAA
>NZ_JBIMBV010000040.1:0-5980 GCF_048551735.1 Acinetobacter legionensis | reverse complement strand
TCGCCCTAAAATCACTAAAATCGAGCAAGTATGTGACCGAGAAGATTTTCCTGCATTAATGGAAAAAGCTAGAACAAATATTAAAGAGTTTGCTTATTTTAGAAAACTTAGTACAGAGAAATTCTTATCTAAAGTTAATTATCAATCGATCAATAGATTGGCAGAAGATATGCTTCAAGCTGGGCTAGATGATGGGCTTATAAACGATCAATTCTTATGGAGTGTTTATAATGCTCCCAACAGAGGTTTAAAAGTTGGACATCTAGCACCTAGATGTAAAATCAATCAATAAAACTATTATTGGATAGATAAATCAAAAAGCTGTCTATCTCGATCTTCTGTCAAATACTCGTTGAGTTCAGCGAGTATTTTTTCTTTATTGGCTTCATTATCATTCATTTTTTTTATCAAGTAAGAACCGAGCAAAATTTTACGCCGAGTATCATCTTTGCGTTCCTGCTCTTTTTTCTTGGTACGTTCTCTTGCCTCAATAGCCTGTTTTTGCGCTTTTAACTGTTTCAGTTTTTCTAACTGGGCTTCAATTTTCTTTTCAATATTTTCAGTAGATTTTGTCATAACGTCCAATTTCGGGATATAGAAAACCACTCAAGCATAAGGCTCTATGAACTAGAGTTCAAGCGAGCTATATGCTATCGTGTTTTTCATGAAATGCGCACTTACGACTTGAACTTCGTTCAAATCAAAGTTGCGCAAGGGGATACCCCTTAACCCCAAAAAATTGCTGCGCAATTTTAAAAAGCAAAAGGAAAATAAAAATGTATCGGTATAATTTCAGAGAAGCGCACCTTTACCTTTGTCCAAATTGCGGACACGAATGCACTTACAAGATGCCTGAACTGATGGCACAACATGCAGAAGAAAGAGAAGTTCAGAACCTAAAAAGAGAATGCGAAAAATGCGGTTATTACGTCCCTGCTAGTCGGAAGTGTTAAGCGATGGCGATTTATCATTGCTCAACAAAAACCGTAAACCGCAGTTCAGGCAGAACCGCTGTTGCATCTATGGCTTATCGTGCCGGAGAAAAGCTCAAGGATGAACGGACAGGATTGACCCATGACTTTACGAGAAAGGACGGTGTTGCCCATACCGAAATTGTATCCAACCTCGATATTAAAATTGACCGTAGCGAACTTTGGAACTTGGCGGAACAGTCCGAAAATCGCAAAGATGCCCGAACCGCTAGAGAATGGGTAATCGCCCTACCCGATGAATTAGACACAGATCAACGTAAGGACTTGGCAAAAGCCTTTGCCAAGTCCTTAGTTGATCGCTATGGCGTGATTGCAGACTTAGCCATTCACGAACCCAGCAAAGGCGGAAATAATAAAAACCATCACGCCCATATCATGCTCACCACCCGAAAGGCTGAATTAGACCCTGAAAACAATCTGACCCTGACCACAAAGGCAGAGATTGAACTCAGTAACGCCAAAAGAAAGACCCTCAACATGGGTACAACCCAAGAGGACATCAAACAAATTCGGGCAACATGGGCAGACCTGGCGAATCACGCCCTGGAACAAGCAGGACAACAGCAAAAAATTGACCACCGTAGCTATGCCGATCAGAACAACGGACTACAAGCAACGATTCATGAGGGAACTTCGGTCACTCAATTACGTAGACAAGGCATCGGCACCGAAATTAGCCGTTATAACGACAAAGTTAAACAGCACAACGCCCAATACTTGAACCAAAAAGGACAGCTGAAAGAAACCACGCTCCAACGTGGTTTTAGCCGTGTAGAACAAGGCTTTGACCAATGGCAGAAAGATCGAGAAGCCAAACGCTTAGAACTAGAACGCCAAGCCGAACAGAAGCGACAGCAAGAACGAGAAATGAAAAAAGCCGAACAAAAGGCATCACCTAATTTCAATAAAGGCGGATGGTCAAGATGAGCAACCAAAACGATGATTTAGACGACCAGTTATATATTTTATTGGCATCAATGAAAGAATATCGAGAAGCCATAGCAGACGATCAGAAGCGATTAGAGACGTTTTACAGCCAAATTGCTACAGGTGTGCTCGATAAGGCTGAAAAATCGCTACAGGACACCAATAAACAAGCTATAGGTGCATTAAAGAGCCGTATTCAGGAACTAGACAAGGCAACAAGCCGTCTGAATACCCAATTTATCATTGTGTACGCCAGCACCTTTATTGGGCTAGTCATTATTCTATTTTTGGCGTTATTCCTATTCGTCCCAAGCATGGACGAAATTCAACAGCGTAGATCGGAAGTAAATAATCTTAAGCAGTACAGCCTAGACATATCCAAATGTGAGGGACAGACATGCGTCAAGGTCATAAAAAAGCAGTGCGGATATGGGAAAAATGGCGATTACTGTGTGATTGACCCTAAATAATTTCGGGCGGTACTTTGCTCTGTTTTTTAGTCATGACTAAGTAATTTTTTTCAGTCGCAAAGTGGCTCGACTTTGAAATAAGGCTAAAGCCATGTTTCAAAGCATCGAGCTAGCCCAAAGGTAGATAAACCCACAAATTAAAGTTACATATAGTATTGATTTAAATATAAATTTTAAAAATCTAACAATAAGCGATGGCTTTGGTAAAGGGTAATCATCTTCATAATATGCTATGAAAAAATTCCCACACTTATTACAAGAGTAGCCATTGTCATAAAAGTTCATTAATTCATTAAAATCAACGGTATTACTTTTTGTTGGTTTCGGAAATTTTTTAGGTTGCGTTTTTAATGCTTTAACATCAGTGCTTTGACATTTTGGACATTTAATTTTGCTTCCATGTCTTACATAAGTTGTTTGAATATTTTTTGCCATGTTTATGAATGAATCTCTAGTTGATAGATAAATGGCATTAAACTCGGATGATCACAGCCACAATTAATACATGATTTTAAAGGAAATATAGGAGCATCAGTTATCGAAATTGATTTATTTTCAAGTTTTTTTTTGTATTTCAATAAGTTTGAGCAACATGAAGAATTTTTCGGAAACTTTATTACAACTTTACTTACCAATGTTTTTTTTCTATTTAAATCTACTTGGTTGTAGGCTCTTCTATCTGCAATAAAAATTATTAACTCTATTAGTTTTTTAGCTTCTCTCTTTGATGATGGGGATAACAGGGCTTCTTCAAAGGAAGCTTGTTGATGAATTAACTTATTATTTCTTCCAGTAAATGGCTCATATTTTTTATATAGATCTACATATTTTTTAATATATTCAGGTTTAAATATATTTGATGATTTGAGTAACTCATTAAATTCTATTAAGAATAACTTATGTTTTTCTTTATCATCTTTTTTATGATCAGCATTAGCTTTAATAGTTGGAATGCCTATCTTTTCTTTTTTTTTAAAAAATCCGAATATCATTTAAACTTAACTTTTTATTCAAAAATAATGATTTATATATTGTCATCAAAAACAGAGCAAGTGTCTACGAGCGATTGAGTTCCATAAAAATTTCGTCCTTGCCTTTTGCATAATAACGAAAAATACAGAGCATCCCGAGGGTCCGAACTTCGAAGCTTTTGCTTTAAAAAAATATGAGCGAAGCGAACAGCAATAGAGCACGAGCTTTAGCGAGTACCGCTTAATCTAAATAGTCAGAATTTGGTAGCCAAAATTCGCCATTACGTTTGTAATGCCAAGTAATATCCAATACTCGAATATGATTAGAGTTATTTTTCCACTGAAAATGGAGAATCATATCTGATGTTAAGTAATTGTTATATTTACTTTTAATGTATTCTGGTAATCCAACGTGATAATGCCAAAGACTATTTGAATAAGTGAAATCATAAATCGGATTTGTTTTATCTATTCCTCTCCATGATGGTGAAATTTTACCTTGGAATTTGGAAAAATCACTTAATCCATTTTGTTCGTATACATCTGTAAAATCTAAAATTTTATCTTGTTGATTTTCAGGATAATTATTAAATTCTACAGCAAACTTTTTTCCAAACTCCCAAGTGTACGACAATTACTTTTTCCCTGCTTCCATAATAAATTTCCGCTTTTCTTCACGAGATAAACCTTGAGGCATTACAAAGCTTTCCGCAGATAAAGCAGATTTCATTCTATCAAGATTAATCTTGATAGGTGCAGTTTTTTGAGTTTGTGTAGTAGTTACCATAAAGCCCATTACACTCATTTGCCACCTCGACAAATAAAATTTCTCTTAAATTTTAACAAAAAAAATAGCGAAGCGGGTTTTTAATTGTTTTTAACTTCTTTTAATTGTTTTTAACTGAACTGAAACCCTTATATAGCAATGCTTTCAAACCGTATAAACATACATTTACCCTGCCATAAACATACATTTACCCTGCCATAAACATACATTTACCCTGCCATAAACATACATTTACCCTGCAAAAAAATACAAAATATTTTTTGTATTTTTTTATACATTTGGTAACTTGTATTTCTATTGTGGAAATGGGGGGGAGTGATATGCAACTAGTTGTTAAGGATAATGCTTTAATCAATGCAAGCTATACGCTTAGTTTGGTTGAACAACGGATTGTATTGCTTGCAATTATTGAGGCAAGAGAAACCCAAAAAGGAATTGATACCGAAACATTTTTAGAAATACATGCACAGCACTATGCAGATCGTTTTGATATAAGTGTAAAAAATGCGTATGCAATGCTTTCAGAAGCATCGCAGGCATTATTTAATCGTCAGGTTACATTTATGATGATTGATGAAAAAAGAAATAAACCTGAAAAGCGTGTTGTCCGTTGGGTTAGTGGTGTTTCTTATGTTGATGGTTCTGGAATTATTAAATTACGATTTGCTCCTGAAATTATTCCCCTGATTACTCAGTTAGAGAAAAATTTTACTAGTTATGAACTATCACAAGTTGCAAGTCTTGGGTTGTACGCTACACGCCTTTATGAACTACTTATAGCTTGGCGTAGCACAGGGAAAGTACCTGAGATAAGCCTAGACGATTTTAGGGATAAAATGGGACTTGCAAGTAATGAATATAAGTTAATGCATAATTTTAAAAATCGTGTTCTTGAACCAGCAATCAAACAAATTAATGAACATACGGATATAAAAGCTACTTATGAACAACATAAGCAAGGGCGAACAATCACGGGTTTTTCATTCAAATTTAAGCAAAAATCACAGCCGAAAATTGAAGTTAAACGTGACCCCAATACCCCTGACTTCTTTATCAAAATGACCGACGCGCAACGTCATTTATTTGCTAATAAAATGTCTGAAATGCCTGAGATGAGTACATATTCGCATGGTACTGAAAGCTATCAACAATTTGCTATACGCATCGCTGATATGCTTTTAGAGCCTGAAAAATTCAGAGAACTTTACCCTTGTTTAGAGAAAGCCGGATTCACTTTAAATAAATAATATAGAGCCATTTGGTATGAAAAAAGTACTTCCTATTTCTATCGCATTAATTTGTATTTCAGCTAATGCTAAAACAATGACTGATCTGTCCAGAGGATTTGAAAATGGTAGGTTACATGTAGAAAAATATAATAATCCTCAATGTCGAGGTTTAAGGGACTACTTACAAAATACTGGTTCAACCTACAAAAGAGCCTACGAAGGAAAAATATCTCTAAAAGTTGCTGATACATTCGCTAGAAGTGAAGCAATAGATACTATCCGAAGGCTTACTGAGCAACAGCTACCACTACCTTTCAATGCTAGCTTTTTACTAGAACAAAGCTCACAGATTCAAAGTAAAATATTTAGTAATCAATATCCTAATTCAGATAAAAACTTAGATGAAATATATAATAAATGTGCGTCTGCTTTAGCAAATAGTGCGTACAGTAATGCTGACAACTATGATCGTGCAATAGACTACTCAAAAGGGGAAGATAAAATATATCGCCCTAAAATCACTAAAATCGAGCAAGTATGTGACCGAGAAGATTTTCCTGCATTAATGGAAAAAGCTAGAACAAATATTAAAGAGTTTGCTTAT
>NZ_JBIMBV010000039.1:0-8840 GCF_048551735.1 Acinetobacter legionensis | reverse complement strand
AAGCGTTAGATTGGCTTACACCATTAGAGAAATTTGCTCAGCTTGTTGATTATCATAAGACTTTTCAAACTGTCGCACCTCATGTTTGAATTCGCCCCCTTTTTTAATATTGTTTGGTAATTTAAACGTCTTTTTTGCGACATCAAAGTTGCTAAAGCAAAACCATACATCTCGGGTATCACCTTTTGGACGTGGAATGAGTGTAGCTGATGTTTTGTTGGGTTCAAAGCAAATATCATCGCCCATATAATCCAAATATTCAGGGTCTAAATTACGTGAAAATTTTCCAGTTAAAGTGGCTAGTCCCTGATAATTTTTAAAACCAGACTCGGTATTTTTGTATTTGAAGCTTTGTGCTTGTACAAATACTGGCAATATCCCTAAGGCGATCACTAAAATTTTTTTCATCATCATCCTAATCTACATTTTATAAAGTACTAAATTTTCAGTAATCTTACCCAATCTCAACAAATAAAAAAACTACTTAGACATCTATTACAACTACCTTTTACTCAACAATTTGACTTGTTCAATTTGTTGCGTGGTTACTATGAATTTTAGACAATCGTCAGTAAAAATATATAGAAAATAGATTTTAAATTAGACTCATAGTGAACTGACCCCATAAGTTGAGCACAACTCATGGGGTATTTTTATGTTAAGACACTAGTCTTGTGAGTCAGGATACAAAGGACGATTTCCGGGACTAATTCGGTTGATATGCAAAAAGGTCATATGACGTTCGTACTTATCCAGAATGTCATTAATTACCTGCTCTTTGGTGTATCCAACCAAGTCATTGTCCTGTGAACCTTCGTACAAGAAGGTTTCTAAACGATAATAATATTGCATACCGCGTTTACCCCGTTCACTAAAAGTCGGCGCAATATAACGCACAGGCCAGATCTGATAAACGAAATTAAACTCTTCTTCGATGTAGATGGTTAAATCAAGATGATACAGCGTATCACTATCTTCAACCTCTCCCTGCATTACTTCGATATTCATCCCACGTTTAACCAACTCATCCGCAACCGTCTGAACTGCAGGTTTACACACACTATCGAGCATACTTAGTGTTTCGCTGCTGCCAGGATGATACATGACGCGAGACAAACGTTGCTTCCAATTTAGAATATCAACATTACCTACAACAGGCGCTGCATTTGGGCTACGACTCGCTTTACGATAATCCTCTAAGCGCAAGGATTTATACAAACCTGCCATCACTAACAACATGACAAAACTGAAGGGTAATCCCATGATGACCGTTGCACTTTGCAAGGCGGTAATTCCATTAGCCATCAGCATGGCTATAGTCAGTAAGCCGATTGCAGTAGCCCAGAAGATACGCAACCAACGAGGTGCATCATTATCAACATTTGAGAATTTGGTCGTGAAGTTCCCAAGAACCAAAGCTCCTGAATCTGCCGAAGTGACATAGAATAGTAAACCGGTAATTGTGGCAATACCCGCAATAAAGGCAAAGCCTGGATACTGAGCAAGTAAATCATAGAAGCCATGTGCGGGATTGGTCAATACGGTTTGTGCCAATGTGGTATTACCATCAAAGATCACGCTATGTAAGGCACTATTACCGAAAATAGACAACCATGTGATGGTGAACAATAGCGGAATGATCAAAGTACCGCAGACGAATTCACGGATCGTACGGCCACGAGAAATCCTCGCCAGAAATAAGCCTACAAATGGAGACCATGCTACCCACCATGCCCAGAAGAACAAGGTCCAGCTATTCATCCAGTCTTTTGGTCGATCAAAGGCAAAACTTTCCAAAGCTAAACTTGGGAAGCGACTAATATAATCACCAAAGTTTTGTACCAGCGCATTCAGCAGAAATTCAGTATTTCCGAGGAACAATACGAACAGCATCAAGCCAATTGCAGCATAGATATTAATTTCTGACAGGACCTTGATGCCTTTATTTACCCCAGCAGTCACCGAAATAATGGTCACAATCACAGCGACTAAAATCAGGGCAACCTGAACCCAGAGATTTTCTGGGATATCAAACAGCACATGTAGACCATAATTGATCTGAACTACTGCAATACCGCAGGTAGTAGCAATACCAAAGATTGTGCCGATCACGGCAGCAATATCCACAGTATGCCCAATAGGACCATCAATTTTTTTACCAAAGATTGGATATAGTGCAGAACGAATGGTTAATGGCAAATTATAGCGGTAACTAAAATATCCCAATGCCATCCCCACCAAAGCATACATCCCCCACCCTGTTAAACCATAGTGGAATAATGTCCAGACCATGCCCTGACGTGCAGCTTCATAAGTCTGTCCTTCACCTATGGGTGGATTCATATAGTGTGATAACGGCTCCGCAACCGAGAAGAACATTAAGTCTGTCCCAATCCCCGCAGCGAACAACATCGCTGACCAACTCAGTAAACTAAACTCAGGTTTCGAGTGTTTAGGACCAAGTTTGATATCGCCATAACGTGAAAAGGCAATAAAAATCACAAAGATTAAATACAATGTTGCAGCTAATAAATAATACCAACTGAATTTATCACTGACCCAAGCCAATACCACATTTAATAAATGATTGGCAAAGTCATTAAATAAAATCGTAACAAGTGCAAATGTTAAAATAAGTAGAGCTGAAACATAAAAGACCACACGATTCAAATGATCTTTATTCGCTAATGTAGCATCATCAACCGCTCTTGGATTATCTGTCGCCATACAATCCTCAGGAAGTTAGAGAAGAAAAAGAAGATATTCATCTACGTCTTTCCATCGCTAAATCAATGAAAATAAATATTTGAATAGAAAATGAAAAACAAAAGTTATTTACCCAATTAAAATGTTTCAGATTTTTTCAGTTATGTGATGACTGAGTTAATGTCTTTATCACTTGCATTGCTATAGGACTAAATTGGTCCTCTTTAAGTGTATTGGCTGAGCCAAACATATACAGCACAATAATGATAGAGAACGATATACCAGAACAGCGCGTTAGAGTCGAAACTTCCTACCAACACCTGTCAAATGCATACTATGCTAATCGCCACAGACCAAAAAATTAGTAAACAAATTGGTGATACACTTTCATTACTTCCCCTTTTAAGGAAAGATTTGCGAGCTGAGTATAACAGAACCTACAAATTCAAAAATAATACGAAACAAATCACAACACCCCATTTACATAAGGATTGAAAGATTAAAAGGAAAAATGAGACCGAGTCACCGGAGATTTTTGCTATTGTTCTAAGATAAATCACAATATTGCTAAAATCGGCATTCAATCACCAGATAAAATTCGGGCGAAAAAAGCGTAGACCAAGCATAGCATCACTTATGATCAGAATACTTCCCCCCAAAATAAAACAGATATTCCCTAAAAAGGGAACTGCCAGCTCAAATTTGAGCTAATACATATAAATCTTTCCCTCTTTTTACATCCCACTTCAATATCGAAGTCAAAGGGTAAAATCCGTAAAGCCTCATGTCGATATTTAATGAAAAATTCGACACGTATATATATAGATATGTTGATAAAACTTATAAAAATCGGCATAAGATATTAAATGTGTTGATGACATCAGCATAATGCAATTTGAATAAGGCCGCTATTTTTAAAGCAATTGCAATACATCCACTTAAACCTTAGCCACTTTCGCCTTCAAACTTTTTAAAACTATATTTTGACTCTTTTATATCTTGGTATTGACTCGCCTTATGTGTTAATTCAAAAACAAGATAACGTTAGAAATTTTCTTTCCAATAAAAAATCTATCATTGAATAAACAAAATAAAGGATCAAAAAATGAAAAAATTCCTACTTCTCTTCCTCTTAATTAGTGGTGAAACTTGGGCTGAGTTGCCAAAATCCAAATCATTATGTCAAATCCAAGCTCAACAATTAAAATTTGCTCGTTTAGTTGCTCTTAGTAGTCTTTGTGATAAAGATGAAAATTCAACTTACGGAAAAAGCTTAAGTGCTTTGTTTTTAAAAAATCAAAAGAAATGTAAAGTTTCCCGTGAACAGATTGAGCCTACAGATGAACAGGTAATGAATGCTTATGATGAACTCATTGGTCTACCTATAGAACAGCAAAAAATACGATGCAGAACGGCAGATAAACAAATCAAAGCCCATTTCTGAAAACTTACGACTTATTCGGTAAAACTATTTCAGCATAGTGAATTATAAAACTGCTTTGGCTAAGATATAGATGTTGAAAGTAAGATTTCAAGTCACCTGTATTATGGCAATTTTACGGAAATCCGAATTATTGGCATTCTTGTATACTCTTATCCCGACTATTGAAATTCATAATTGAATTTTTTTTACTTAGACAGAAGTAATTTATAAATTCATATTGTCTAAAGGATTTTCCTTTTTTTAACTCAATACGGATCTGAGTCTCTAAATAATTTGACATAAGCATATCTTTTGAAAAGCAAAAAATATACTTACTATCTTTATTAGATAAATTTTCTAAACTTTGTGCATATATTTTGTTTGATAATTCATCATTGAAACTTCCACTTTCATTTTTAAATGATGTGTCAAACATTGAAAATTCATTAGAATCATAAACTTCTTGGGGTTTTAATGAACAAATGCTATTATCTTCTAATATTTCATATTGGAAATCAGCTACACGTTTCTCTTTACAACCAATTAATATTATTGATATAAAAAAAACACTTAATATATTAATATTTTTCATGAGATGATAATTCAGTAAATTAAAAAAATTAAAGAAACTAGTGGAATCGGAGTAGAATTAGAAACCAATGTATATCCTGAAGGATTACTTATAATCGGTTGCATTACCTGTCTTATATATTGTGAATTATCAGCTTTATGATTTCGCCAAGCTAAACTGAAATTAATCTGATTATATCCTTCAATTAATCCAAAATAATCAGCTACAATATTAGCCTGTTGCTCAGGATTCAATTTTTTAAAATCTGTATCTTTATTTAATTCATAATTATATGGATCATAGACAGAATCAGGTAAAGTCCGCTCTAATGTTTGTAGCACTACTCCTCTGCCCATTACATTGATATTAAAGCATAAGAAAGAAACAATACAAAATTTGATCACCCTAGCTCGAAACTTCCTCCATTAACAAAATGATTCCTATACGAAATAGCAGGTATTTTCAGTACCAAGCTAGAATCATCCATTAAACAAAAACTACCCGAAAGTAGTTTTTGTTATCCTAAAAAATCATATTAGCTCGATTCCGAATCCTTATTCCCAAGCTTTGCATTTCATATTTTAATCACAAAAAAAAATCTTATGGAAGATTGAGTCTACGGCAATCTTCATAAATAATTTTGCATTGACTCTCAGGAAAGCCATCATAACTACATGCCTCTAAAACTTTTTTCCGCCCCAAAGCTTTTCTACTACCAGGAACCAACATAGGAACAACATCACTTACTTCTCCTGCTGTTGTTCTAGCTTTATATAATTTATTTGTCCCAACCGCTTGCCCTACAGTCGCACAATGATTGTCATCATAAGTGAACCAAATTCTACAATCAGTCCCACCTTTTTTTTCACAATCTTGCAATGCTTTTTCTTCCAACTTTCCACGGAAAATCTTCGCAGTAGCAAAACCAATAACGCCATTTGTACTCGAAGCTACGTAGCCTTCTGTACTTGGTGTACGTGAGCTTGAACCTGAATACCCCCCATTACCACCACCGGGAATAGGCGCACAGCCTTGTACACCTTGACCACCGACAGGATAATACCCCGGAGGACAATTCCCCTCAGCATGTGCAGCACCAGAAATAATAATTGAAAATAGAGCCACACAAATTAATGATATAAAATATTGAATGCTCTGCGGTCTATTGTATTTAGTCATAATTGTTTCATCCGTGTTTGTAATTTAATAGGTGAAATATTTATTTGATCTAAATCTTAAAATAATTCTTAGCTAAAAACCACCTTAGGGTGGTTTGGTTTATCATGTCTTTTATTGAATTAAATGTGTGTCGCAATGAAAACCCACTCGGGTGAGTGGTTTTTTGAGTTTTAATCGGCTTGTTGCACAAAGTCTTGAAAGTTAGAGTTTTCCTAAGTGACATAAATTTAAGTCACAACTCTAGTATATGGACGACCTAATTTAGTAAATTTATTGAGCACTGCTACGCGTGCGTGAATCTCACTCACTTGGCTTTGGAAGTTCCCAGCAGTCAGTTTATCTCCTAATAGTTTGATACAGTGCATCTTAGTTTCCACTAAACTTCTTCGATGATAGCCTATCCAATTTTTCCATATCGTCCTGCCCAAATGCTTAATCGTTCTTAATCGTTCATTTCTTTCTAGTGAATGAGTTTTTATATCTTTCCACAGCTTCGCATTCTTTCTTGGTGGAATAACGACATGAGCTTTTCTAGATGCAATCAATTGACAGCAAATCTCAGTGTCATAAGCACCATCGGCATAGATTGAGTCTATTTGTTCTTCTTGTGGAATTTGATGAAATAAATCACCGAGTACCTGTGAATCATTGAGATTGTTTGTTGTGAGCTGAACTGCATGTATTTGCAGGGTTTTGGCATCTATCTCTATGTGTAATTGACGTCATTGGCGACGATACTCGGGTTGGTGTTTCTTTCTTTTCCATCAACCTTCATCTAAAAACTTTAAACCAGCAGAATCCACAAGTAGATGTAATCCATTACTGCTTTTTTGATAGCAAATCGCAATATCAATATGCTTTTGTCTTCTGCAAAGAGTTGAGTAATCTGGTGCTGCCCAATCTAAACCACAAATTTGAATGAGGCTTTAAATAAATCCCGAGGTCATTCGTAAAGTTAAACGAAATAGAGATTTGATCATCAAACAGCATTGAATTGCTGTATCGGAGTAGGTTTGATTTCGTCCTTGTGTGCCTTTTAATGGCGCATACCATGGTAGTAGGATCAAACCAGATCGAGAGATTCCCCTCGATTCACCAAAGCTTGGTTGTAAGAAGACCAATTCGTTGTACGATAGGTTTTAGGTGCAGACTTATTCATTCGGAAATTATATTACTGAATCAGACCTTACCAACACCTTTGTGCAACAAAGCCGTATTAGGACATACTTATGACCAAATCAAGATCAGAAATTAATCAAGGAAGTAATGAGCGTCGTGGTATTCTGAGCAAAAGTTATAAGCTTCATGAAAGTACGGTTGAGCAAATCAAAGTACTTTCATAATCTACTGGAGAGTCTCAAGCAAAAATTATCACTGAAGCTGTCAAACTTTACGCTGAACAATTAAATAAGCCCGATTAATTCGCGCTTCTTAAATCTTCAATACAACTTTTCTCTTTTTCTTCCTTATTTCGTGTATCAACCGAGTTCTTAACGCAACTACAGTAATCGTAATACTTTTTCTTATCCAGCTCTTTGGGTGGGTCTATGCCCTGACATTCCGTTAGTACTGTCCCTAGTCTAGGAAATTCTTTACTCTTTTTATTTTCTGAAGGAATACTAGGTTTATATAGAATTATGAGTAGTGATGCTATTATTGCTAAGAAAAATAAATATTTCATACAACCAATAGCCTCCCTAATTCAAAATATTCATATCTATTTATAAAGTAAACCTTGATATTAAATTAAGGATTACTTAAGTCTAATCAATTGAAAATAAAATTAATATAGCAATTTAGATACCAGGCAAAGTAATTACTAAAGCTGATTTCCAATTGAGTTTTGCAGTATTTACGCAGATTTTTGATTGCTTATTATTCAATAAAATATTAGTTCAATTAGTGACAAAATAATAACTAAGGTAGTACCAACGCTTTATTTCAAGCTACTAACAAAATTATTTTGATCAACTTTTCATGTTAAAATGTCATGCATAAAATTAAAAGTAACAAACTCTGCTACTGACTGCAAACCATTTGCAATACCTTGCACAACAGCTTACAAATGCGAATCAAACGATATGCAATATGGATTCATGGTGATAAAAACAGGAAAGAGATGGCAAAACTAAATACGCGCACTTAATAAGTGGCTTTTTTATAACAAGAATTTGGTGGAGATGGCGGGAGTTTAATTAAAGCCTTAACCCATTATATATGTTAAATATTTATTGTCTAGGATATGTATTGTGTAACTTCTGTGTAACACACTACTTTGATAGTTAATGATCTTTTGTGACAGTTTATGATTTATTCTGAGTTAGGTTTCCACTTTCGGAATTGAACTCAGGATCTAGTTTTTTTATATTAACATTAATTCCAAATTTTCTGTACTTTCCATAAAACTCAATTTTATATACATAATACGCAACTTTTATTATTGTTTTGGTTAAATTGTCATTACATTTAAGTATGTACTTAATAGTTTAAAACATATTTAAATACACTCTGATTTTTGCTTTTTTGATAGTTTTTTATTCCAAAATTATTCCTAAGAATAAAGCCCTCAATCTGAGGGCCAAGCCTCAATCAATCTTTCTGCATCAGCTGCGTGTCCATCAGCTTTTTCTGCCACTGCTCGATATTCAGTGATGCAGTTTTCGAGTATGTCACTGTTGGCAGTGGAGTATTCAATGATGGTTTCTTTGGTAGAGCTGGACAAGCGACTGCTTGCAATTTTGAGTTGCTTTGACAAGCTGTCAGCGCTGGACTGAGCAAGATCAGCATCAGACTTAATTTGCTTAATTTTGGCATTGTAGTTTTGCTCCGCTTTTAACTTTTGTTCAGACCATTGTTTCTCTTTTAGTGCTGCTGAGGCTTTTGCTTGTTCCGCCAGTGCTTTTGCTTCCACAACTTCGGTTTTGTATTTTGCATTCAATAATGTGTATTCATTTTTAAAGT
>NZ_JBIMBV010000038.1:0-8844 GCF_048551735.1 Acinetobacter legionensis | reverse complement strand
CACGATCACCTGCTACTGAGCCAATCACTGCCAGCTTTCCATGATTACGCTCGATCATGTGTTTGGCAATAATTTCAGTAAATAGTACAGGTGAAACTGCATTGACTTCGATTGCCTGTTGGCACTGGATTAGATCGTTTTGACATTGCTCCTGATCTGGTAAGTTGCCATGGGCAATCAGTGCAATATCGATTGCACCCTGTTGATTGATGGTATTGATGCAATCCTGGATTGCTGCAGCATTTAAAAAATCAACGGTCTGTAATTGGATATTCGCCTGTGGTGTACGAACTCTAAGATCATTGGCAACACGTTGTAATTTGTCTTGGTCTCGTCCTAAAAGAATAATCTCACAGGGCTGTTGCTTCAGCCAAAGTCTGGCACAGTTTTCAGCAATGGCTGAGGTTCCACCTACAATTAAGATTCTTGGTTGATTTGACATTTAGATACCTAATAGACGACGGGACATTTCCGAGCTGATGCCTGGATCCCGATATTTTAGAAATTCATTGAAACGAGGATAGCCTGTCTCAAATAGTGATCGTGGCATACGTGCATCTTTGGCCAAATAAAGGCGGCCTTGTGCTTGCTGGACGATATGATCTAGTTCATTCAACAGTTTTAAGGTCTTTTCGCCACGATTAGGGAAATCCAGGGCCAGTGTTACTCCTGGCTTTGGAAAACTCAGTAATCCCCCCGACTCACGATTACCAAATGTTTTTAACACAGCTAGAAATGAGCCTTCACCTGATTTTTTAATGGCGTTTAGCATCTCTTGAGTAGCTTCTTTACCGACTTCTTTCGGTACCACACTTTGATATTGATAAAATCCTTTTGGTCCATACATTTTGTTCCATTCATGCATAGCATCTAATGGATAGAAAAATGGCTCGTAATGTACTGTTTGAGGCTGTTTTTTTAGAGAATTGCCATGGAAATAGGCAAAATTAAAGATAGGTAAACTGAGTTTATTCACCAATGAAATAGGAGGAGTGATTGGGAACGTTTTATCTTTAATTTTGGGTTCTGCTTGAGTGTGTTCATTCGCCAGATTACCCCGTGCAAAGAGTCCTTTGGCATTCGCACCATTCATACAATCAATCCAGGATACAGTATGTTCCCAGTCCGCTTCAGATGAGTCAGACAGTGCAAAAAACTCATCTAAATTGTGGTAAGGAATGGTTTCTGAGAGGATCCAGGGGCCTTGAACAGAGCGTAACTGGATTTTTGCTTCTAAAATTATCCCAGTTAGGCCAATCCCACCTAAGGTGGCATAAAACCAATCTGCTCTTTCAGTCTTGGAACATTCAATAATTTCGCCATCAGTACGCAATAACTTGATATATAGGACGTGGTCACCAAAAGAGCCAAAAGCATGGTGGTTTTTGCCATGTACATCATTAGCAATTGCTCCACCCACGGTGATCATTTGCGTTCCTGGTGTTACAGGTAACATCCAGCCCTGAGGGATAAGGGTACGATGAATATCCTGTAAGGTGGTACCCGCTTCGCAGTGCAAGATACCTGTATTTAAATCAAAAGAAACCAAATGATTCATCGCTGTCGTCAGCCATAGAATACCATTGCCATTTAGCGCTGCATCGCCATAGCTGCGCCCCATACCATGAGTGATGCCAGGATGGGTGCTGTGTTGTAGTTGTTTGGGTGTCTGTGAAGCGGTTATTAATGGGATAACTTGATGTTCTGTATTAGAAAGTCTGCCCCAGGCCTGTATTTTTGTCATCTGTGATTTATACCGTACGAAATACGAAACGTTTATCTAAGTAATATTTGCAAATATAGCCAATCATCAGGCCAATCACGCCACCGACATAACGCATTTCTTTAGTTTCAAAAATGGCATGAAAGCCAAATTCAAAGCCCCAGAAAATGATGGTAGTAAAAATACCCATGACGGTATAAAGCATAAAAACCTTTCCATCATGTTGTGCATTTTGTGTTTTATATTTAAAAATATATTTTTTATCCAAAATATATTTAATCACCAGGCCGACACCCGTACCAATAATAATTGAAACTAAAATATAAAAAGGTCCAGAATAAATATAACTGAAAACATCCTGTGCTAGAATGTTACAAAATGTAGCAACTATGGCAAATGCTGTATAAAGCATTGCCAGTCTAATCGAATCAATCATTTATATTTAATAATGTTGTGAAACTAATGCATGATATAGCACGCCATCGCTCTTTTCTAGCTGAAATCCGCGGACTGATTAAACTAATCAGACCTAAACAATGGGTAAAAAATAGTTTTGTTTTTGCACCACTAATCTTTGCGGGTGAATTCTTAAAAATAGGGTCTGTTTATTCGGCATTATTTGCAGCTTTTTTATTTTGTTTAGCTGCTTCTGCGGTTTATATCGTTAATGATTTAAAAGATATTGAAAAAGATCGTGCTCATCCTGAAAAATCCAAGAAACGTCCTTTAGCTTCAGGCCAGGTAAGCCCCCAAAGTGCGATGATTTTGTTGGTTTTGATCTATGCGGCACTTGGATTTGCCTGGTTAGTTGCACCCAAGGTGATTTATGTGATCTTGGTGTATCTACTGCTGAATTGGGCCTATACCTTCAAGTTGAAGCATGAACCTGTCATTGAAATCTTTATTGTGGCCTTTGGCTTTGTATTGCGTGTCTATGCTGGTGCTGTAGCCCTTGCAGTACCTGTCTCTCACTGGATGTTTATTACCACGCTCAGTATTTCACTTTATCTGGCTTCAATTAAGCGTCGTCAGGAGTTGGTGCAAAGTGGATCGCAGGGCCGTGGAGTACTAGCCCATTATTCAGTTTCACTCATTGACCGTTTTGCAGAAATGTCTGCCATTACCGCGATAGTCTTTTATAGCCTGTATGTGATGGAAGTGCAGCCGCAACTGATTATCACCATTCCTTTTGTGATGTTTGGTCTGTTTCGTTACTGGTTTATCGTTGAAAGCTTACAAGGTGGGGAATCTCCCACTGATGTGATTGTTCAAGACTGGCAAATTTTACTCACTGTTGCCTTGTGGATCGGATGTTGTATTTGGGCATTATTGCCAGCTTAATTTTATTTTGGATTGTTTTGTGAATTATTACAGTTACCTGATTACCCCATTCTTAGCCTGGCTGGTTGCTGGCTGTCTGAAATTTCTCATTAATTCAATAAAAGCAAAGCAACTTGCTTTTGGACTGATTGGTTATGGGGGCTTACCGAGTAACCATAGTGCCATCGTCAGCAGTATGGTTGCTTTAATCGCCTTTAAAGAAGGGATTGATACGCCTGCATTTGGTGTAGCACTCACTTTAGCTTTTATTGTTTTGCTAGATGCGAATAGTTTAAGACGTGCTGTGGGTAAACATGCGGTAGAGATTAATAAGTTAGCTAAAGATGATCCTGAATATCAGCAGTTAAGAGAACGTATGGGGCACACCAAAATTGAGATTTTGGCTGGCGTAGTTGTTGGTGGGGTAGTAGCGTTTTGGGTCGGACAATTATGAATAACAAAATTTTGAGTTACTTATTTAAAAATAAAAATTTAATATTAATTGTAAGTGCATATTCTATTTCTTTTCTTACGATTTTACTTTATCTCGCTTTTGATATAATTCAGGGTGGAGGTGGATATAAGCAAGGTGACTGGCTTATCAATAATGAGTTAGTGGAAATAAGAAGAGGATTTTTTGGTTCTTTAATATTGTATATTTCTAACTTATTAAATTTTAATCCATTATATATTCTTTCTATTATTCAGATTACAATATTATTTTTAATATACATAACCTTTATATGTGTTGGAATACAGTTAAAAAATAATGATGTGGTCTTTTTTTTATTGTTCTCCCCTTTTTTTATTTTATTTTGGTTTAATGATCCAGCAGGAAGTATGCGGAAAGAAATTATTGCATACTTGGCTTTTATTCCTTTTCTTATTGCTGCTTTAAGAGAAAATAAAAATATAACTAATTATATTTTATTATCGGTATTTATATATTTAATTGCTGTATTTTCACATGAAGCAAATATATTCTTTTTCCCATTTTTTGTTGCTGCTATTTATATAATCAGAAAAAAAATCGATAAATTTTTTATAATTTTTTCATTAGTATATGCCTTAATTTCAGTTCTGGGTTTCTTATATGCTATAAGATATCCAATGGTGGAAGACTATATGTTGGTCTGTCAACCTCTATTAGATCAAGGCTTGAGTAGCAGTGTTTGTAATGGCGCAATTACTTGGTTGAGCTTAGATTCAAATTATGCCTTATCAAAAACTAAAGAGTTATTTTTTTCAAAAGCAAGTTTAAACTTTTTAATATCTTATATTTTTTCTTTATTATTTTTTGTTTATATTTTAAAAGAATACTTTTCTATAAAAAATATATTAATGTTTTGCCTTGTATCTTCCTTCTGTTTTTCACCTCTCTGGATCGTTGCTTTAGATTGGGGTAGATGGATAAACTTTTATGTTGTATCTCTAACATTTTTGTTATTAATTTATTTTCTGTATAATAAAGACAATTTTGAATATACAGTATTTAATAAATCTAAATTTATTTTTTTATTAATATTTTGCTCTTTATTTTCAATGCCACATTGGGTTTCTTCAGATAGTGAATCTATACATATATTTCATGGATATATTTATACATTAATAAAAATGAGTTATATGTTTTTTGTGAAAATTATAATTTAGATTTTCTAAAATTAACATAATGCACGTTATACGAAATGCGTTATAATTACCCTTCAAATTCATGCACTTATTTCAAAGTTTATAGCCCATCTTCCCCAAGTTGGGCTTTTTTTATGATTATTCATGTTCCACGCCTACTATTTGATCAATGTTCCACGGTTTTCATTAGCCAAATTTATCAATAAGAATTTAATGCAGGCGTTTTATCACATTAATAATATGTTATTATGTATCTCAATTGAGTTACAAAACATTAAAGTGAAGACATGACTTCTCAAACCTCAATGCTACACGTTCGAATTGATGATGATACCAAGCTTCAAGCACAGCAGGCTCTAAAATCAATGGGTATGTCTGTTTCTGATGCTGTACGAATCTTTTTAACTCGTGTCGTAGCAGAACAAGCAATACCATTTGATGTCCGTGTACCGAACGCTAAGACTGTTTCAGCTTTGAATGAAGCAGATGAACTAATCCGAGCGAAAAAAGCCCGTTTTGAAACTGTAGAAGACTTGTTTAATGACCTCGAAAAAAACAGCTAAATCTAAACGTGCCGTTTTACCTCGATCATCGGACTATACCAAAGAGTTTCTAGCAGACTGGCAAAGGCTTTCTCGTAGCGGTCGCTATGACATGGTAAAGCTCAAGGAAGTCATGATGCTGTTAATCGCCAATGATGAACCTTTAGGGGCAGAATGGCTGGATCATGCTTTAAATGGCAATCAGTGGAAGAATTGCCGTGAATTGCATGTTGGTGGTGATTTTCTACTGGTTTATCGCATTGAATCGCTATCTAAGTTCGAGATGATTGTTTTTGTCCGAGCAGGAACACACAGCGAATTGTTTTAAACATTAAATTATCAGGAATAGCTTATGTCCTTACTGACCATTGTTGAAGCATCAAAACAGTTCAAGGTGGGACGCACCACAATTTATAAAGCGATTAAACGTGGTGATCTAACACCACAAAAAAATCATGATGGTATACAAGTTATTGATGCCCAGGACATGATTCGAGTGTTTGGTTCATCGAAAAAATCTGTTTCTCCCCCTGTTTCCGAAAACAGTAATCAACCTGTTTCTGGAAACAGGGGAAACAATGAGGATTTACTGAGAGAATTACGTGAACAAGTTAAAGAATTAAAACAGGACAAAGAGTTCCTAAAGCAAGAGATATCAAGTGTTAGAAAAGATTTCGATGACTATAAACTGATGATTACCTATAAGGGAAACTTATCCAGTGTAGAAACAGTGGAAACAGTACCCGAAACAAGTAGAAACAGTTTTGAGGAACAGAAAAAACAGCCTAAGGAACAGGTAGAAACAGCGATTGATGAGCCAAAAATAGAAGAAAAAAAAGGATTCTTTAAAAGATTATTTGGTGCTTAGGCATATCCTGGTTTTATAACGTTCAAAATTGCCCCCAAATTTCCTGTCACAAGATTCTCGACTTTTGAATATGGTGAATACCATATTCAAAAGCATCGAGATTAAATAAACAGAAAAACCAACAGGACAAGGCACATAAACATGAAGCCATACGCAAGAAACCTATCCTTTTTTGCGCTTATTTCGCTATTAGACAGCTCATTCGCAGTCTCCCTAAGCAATCCCTCATTTCTTTTTAAATCGCTCTGTAATCGCTTTATATGCAGTTTCATGGCAACAATAGGATTAAGCATCTGCGGATCTTCTTCTAGCAACTCTGCGGTACGTTTTTGCTGAAGGGCTGTTTCTGCTTCTGAAAGTTTTGAAGATAGAGTTTTATTTTCAGTGGTCAATTGAACGATTTTTTCTTTTAAGCGTTGAATAGCGGACTGATCCTGAGGTAAAGAGCTAACTCTTTGCTTAGACTCCTCCAGTTCTGCCTGAATTAAATCAAAATCATGTTTCAATTTTTCATTTTCTGCTTGTAGGATTTCAATCTTCTCATTTGCTTCTTCATGTGGCTTTGCAAGGCTTTCACAGCGTCGTTCTAAGCTCAGAATGGTCTGAAAAAAGTCATCATTTTTTTCTGCCAAATCTGCAACTTTCCAATGCACATTGTTGTAGCCGTTATAACGTCTTAAATCTTTTAATCGGGCTTCACCCTCTAAAAACTTATTTTCTAAAATCCGATTACGGTCTTTTAGGCATTCATTTTCAACGTCCAGATGCAAATTACGTTCTAAGGTGCGTTCTAGTCGGCGTTTCAGATTTTGTATTTCATGATGTTTTTCTGCTAGGCGGTCATTTTTCTGTTCAATTCTGTTGTGCAGGTTGTCATTCACTTTTTTATACGTGGATTCATCTTCCGCAAATTCTTTTAGATAGCGACTTAACAATGATTCTGACAAATCAAAGGGCATATTTTGCTGTTCTGTCAGGTGCTGAATAATGGCTTGATGGGTAGAACCTTGCTTTTTTAAACGTAGAATTTCCTCTAAATAATTTCTAAGCCATTTTTTTTTATTAAAAATAGAACGTTTTTTGTCCATTCAAACACCTTAATTTAGAACGCCCTAAAATCGGTAAAAAACTGATTTCAAAAACAGATACACCATACGCACCTTACAGGATGCCGATAAAAAACAAGCAGAAAATATTAAAAATATAATGATAATAAGTATATGATTTTTAAAAGATATATGGATTAAATTTTGTTTAAAAATGTACCAAAAATTTCATATTTTAATATAACTTATTGATTTTATTGTTATTTGGTTTTTAGTAGTGATTTAAGTATTGGTAAATTCAAAGAATAGCGAAGTAGAAATGAAAAAAGCCACTTGTCAAACAAGTGGCTTTTCCCATATATTCAGCGGTACGCAGTTATTTGATGTTGGACCATCGAATAACGAAGATCATAAGGTTTGGCGACCGTTATGATTTCACGCAAAGGCTTGTACCTGAACTCCATTTTCACAGCAAAATGAATTTAGATCAAGACTCAAAATGATAAGTCTTCGTTAATTTAGTGTTTCTGTTCATCAAATAAGCATCTTAGATCGAGCTTTGCCCGCTTCTGCGTGTCCGTTTTACGGTCGGCATGCAGTACGTGTGGTAGGAATAAGTGTCACTGGCGTACTGTAGCTATAGTCGAAAGGCTAAACCGCTTACAGGGGAACTTCACATAGGCGGAGCGTGAGGAGTAGTTGCATTGGACTGTTAAGTTGCATGTTGGGGAAACCCTCGCAGAGATACAGCCGTGTAGCGGCAGGGAGCGCGTGGAGAGAGGTGCAAAGCCTTTAGTCCTTGTCTGCATAGTATGCAAAGCTATGTGCGGATACGACCGATGCGTGGCTCCGTCAGCCCAATCAGGTTATTCGGCAATACTTAAGGGATGTTGATTTTTATCAAAATCACGCCCTTAGGGTGAGTATTGCCGAAACTCACTCAACGTTCACCATCAGCCCTAAGCGAAGCGACGGCTGTGGTGATGTTGAGTGAGTTGAGATCATTTAATTAAATACTTTTTTGAGTAATTTTATGTTTAATCTTCCTAGACTTACATCTTCTTTTTCTTTGCGTGGAGATGGCGATTTTATTTCAGTTAAAGACTTTATTTCGCTATATGAAAACTTTGTTTTCTTTAGTTATCAGGGAAACCACGGTGTTGGCTATTGTAAAGAATTGACCTTGAGCGATGATCCTTCACTAGTTATTTACTCAGTTGAAATTGAGCAGAAATTTAGGTCATTGAAGTTAAGTAACTTCGACTTTATTAAATCAAAAAGTTTAGATGAGTTAAGAAATTTTTTTGAGTTTGCGTAAGAGACATTATGTAACTTTAGAGTACACCCCAAAGTAACGTCATGACAGCCAAAATCCTTAACCTAAAATCAATGGTTTAGAAGCCGTGAAACATCCTGTTAGCAACGATTAAAACAAGTCTTAGATTTATACGTGACAATAAAAACCCAGTTCTATGCACTGGATTTTTCTATCTGGGGCTTACAGTTCAAATTTCGAATAAGAGATTTTATGTTAAATCAAAAAGCCCGATATATCGGGCTCTGATTTATCTATATGATTTAGATATCCATTTTTCTAAACAAGAAGAAAGGTAAATTCTGAATAATCATCATAATGATTGCCCATTTACCTGGCGTATAAACGGTTAATTTGCCTTTATCGATGCCCTGCACAATATCATGAGCAACCTGTTCAGG
>NZ_JBIMBV010000037.1:0-11783 GCF_048551735.1 Acinetobacter legionensis | reverse complement strand
AAGCGTTAGATTGGCTTACACCATTAGAGAAATTTGCTCAGCTTGTTGATTATCATAAGACTTTTCAAACTGTCGCACCTCATGTTTGAATTCGCCAAGCCATAGTGGGATATTACTTTGATTGACATTAGTTAAATATGTTGACATACCACCACCTTATAAAGTGGACAGCCCACCTCCTTGATCCGTATAAGTTACCTGGCCAAGTTCTCATATTAGGTAAACTGGTCGTGTCTAACTTTATAATCCTCAGAATAGAAAATACCAGTCAATTTCTTAACTGGTTGGCATTATGACAGGATGTTGGGATTTTTTATTGCCTAAATTTTAATTCGAATCATACCCAAATATTTAATTTTCAAAATATAATAGACCTCTTGCGTTAGTCAAAATTTAAACAGCCTAAAGCTACATTTAATAAGGTTTTAGCCAATTCAAAAATTAGGCAAAACGATACTATCGCAAGAGGTCTAATATTTTACATTATACTTACATTCCAAATAGCTAACTTCTTAATATCAGATGGGTTAGAATATTTAGTAACCTCCATTTGATAGGTTGGATAATCCGAATTTATTTTTCTCTTAATATCCGCATACTTATCAAAGCCTATTTTTATCTCAGTTTTATGTAAATACTTAATCTCATTAATAGCACGATACAAATCATTTATTTGATTACTACTAAGAGACCCTTGAAACGTTTTTATGACAAAAATACAAGAATAATTTTTATTTAAATCAGGTTGGTTAAAGGATTTTATCAAAAAAGGACTTGAACTATTATAACCTTTATCTAAATATAAATAATTACTTATTACTGGATCATGACTTAAGACCAAAAATCTATTAGAACAATTAGAAGACTCTTTCTCCAAATATTTAGTTAAGTCATTAATAGGTAAATTCCAACTGTTTTTTGTGGTATCTTTATGATTAATAACATTAACAACACCTATAATATTACCTACAGACACCAAAAAAACACAAACCAAAAAAAGTTTTTTAAACTTAATACCTTTAATAATGGTTGAAATCCATAATCCCTGAATAGGAGAAACAATTAAAAAATTTCTTAATTTACCAGCCAATCCTGTGAAAATTAATAAAAAAATAGATAAAAAAAATGATAAAGAATAATTTTCTTTTAATAATTTTTTATCATTTATTTCCATAAATAAACTATAGATATATATACAACATATACCTGAAAAACCTATTGCTGAAATAACTCCAAATATAGAAAGTGGAAACAGTCCTTGGTTACTAAAAATTGCTGAAAGAAAACCAATAAAACTGCTTGAAATATCAAAAACTTGACTTTCTTTATTGGGTAGATGATATTTAATAAAAATTAATATTTGTGGTAAATATAATAAAAAGGATATTACGCCAAAAATAAAGAAATGTTTTATTTTCTTTACTTTATCTTGCTCACAGTTAAACCAATAAAACAATATAAGAGGTAATGCAACTATAATAACAGCATAACCCAAATAACCTAAAATAAGTAAACTACCAAAACATTTTGCCCAATATCTCCAATCCTGTGTATTTGGCACAAAAAAAGCCCAAAGTAATAATGGTACAAAAAAAGCATACCAGCGAAGACCAGTAGTCCACATTAATATAGCTGGATTCAAAGCTATCAGGAAAAAAGCTATAATGAATGATGTATTACCATATGTTATTTTGATATTCGATATGCTTTTTATGATTAATATAGCACTAAATATTGATATTAAAAGCCGCACTATATGCCAGTCATTTACCAGACTGTATAATATCCAGTTTATCAAATAAGATGCTGGTGGATGAACATCTCCCGTTTGCACAATACTTAAGGATTTAATCCCATAAGTCTCTATGAGATTTATATTAAAAAATTCATCATCATATCCCGGAGAGAAAAAACCAACCGTACCGTATAAAATAACTATAAAAAAATAAGCTAATATCTGATAGTATTTTTTTATAAAAAATATATTATGCATTTTACTTACCTACATTATTAAAAATAGTCATTTAATTTTAACAATCTCAAACTTTAAATTAACTTACTAATAAACCAATCAATATACCTATAACAGCACCAGCCAAAATCTCAATTTTGGTGTGCCCCATACGTTCTCTTAACTGCTGATATTCAGGATCATCTTTAGCTAACTTATTAATCGCTACAGCATGTTTACCCACAGCACGTCTTAAACTATTTGCATCTAGTAAAACAATAAAAGCTAAAGTGAGGGCTACGCCAAATGCAGGCGTATCAATCCCTTCTTTAAAGGCGATTAAAGCAACCATACTGCTGACGATGGCACTATGGTTGCTCGGTAAGCCCCCATAACCAATCAGTCCAAAAGCCAATTGCCTTGCTTTAATTGAGTTAATAAGAAACTTTAGGCAGCCAGCAACCAGCCAGGCTAAAAATGGGGTAATCAGGTAACTGTAATAATTCACAAAACAATCCAAAATAAAATTAAGCGGGTACTAATGCCCAAATACAACACCCGATCCATAAAGCAACAGTCAGTAGAATTTGCCAGTCCTGAACAATCACATCTGTGGGGGATTCCCCGCCTTTTAGGGTTTCAACGATAAACCAGTAACGGAACAGACCAAACATCACAAAAGGAATGGTAATAATCAATTGTGGCTGAACTTCCATCACATACAGGCTATAAAATACGATCGCGGTAATGGCAGACATTTCTGCAAAACGATCAATCAGAGAAACTGAATAGTGGGCAAGCACCCCACGACCTTGCGATCCACTTTGCACCAATTCCTGACGACGCTTAATTGAAGCAAGATAAAGTGAAATACTCAGTGTGGTAATAAACATCCAATGAGAGACAGGCACTGCAAGGGCTACAGCACCAGCATAGACACGTAATACAAAGCCAAAAGCCACAATAAAGATTTCAATGACAGGTTCATGCTTCAACTTGAAGGTATAGGCCCAATTCAGCACTAGATACACCAAGATCACATAAATCACCTTGGGTGCAACTAACCAGGAAAATCCAAGTGCCACATAGATCAAAACCAACAAAATCATCGCACTTCGGGGGCTTACCTGGCCTGAAGCTAAAGGACGTTTCTTAGACTTTTCAGGATGAGCACGATCTTTCTCAATATCTTTTAAATCATTAACGATATAAACCGCAGAAGCAGCTAAACAAAATAAAAAAGCTGCAAATAATGCCGAATAAACAGACCCTATTTTTAAGAATTCACCAGCAAAGATCAGTGGTGCAAAAACAAAACTATTTTTTACCCATTGTTTAGGTCTTATGAGTTTAATCAGTCCCCGGATTTCAGCTAGAAAAGACCGATGGTGTGCTATATCATGCATGAGTTTTACAACATTATTAAATATAAATGATTGATTCGATTAGACTGGCAACGCTTTATACAGCATTTGCCATAGTTGCTACATTTTTTAACATTCTAGCACAGGATGTTTTCAGTTATATTTATTCTGGACCTTTTTATATTTTAGTTTCAATTATCATTGGTACAGGTGTGGGCCTAGTAATTAAATATGTTTTGGATAAAAAATATATTTTTAAATATAAAACACAAAATGCACAACATGATGGAAAGGTTTTTATGCTTTATACCGTGATGGGTATTTTTACTACCATCATTTTTTGGGGCTTTGAATTTGGCTTTCATGCCATTTTTGAAACCAAAGAAATGCGTTATGTTGGTGGCGTGATTGGTCTGATGATTGGCTATATTTGCAAATATTACTTAGATAAACGTTTCGTATTTCGTACGGTATAAATCACAGATGACAAAAATACAGGCTTGGGGCAGACTTTCCAACACAGAGCATCAGGTTATTCCTTTAATCACCCCCTCACAAGCAACCAAACAACTACAACACTGTACTGATCCTGGTATCGCTCATGGGATGGGGCGCAGCTATGGCGATGCTGCATTAAATAGCAATGGTACCTTATGGCTGACGACGGCCATGAATCATCTAATTTCTTTTGAGTTAAATACTGGGATATTGCATTGTGAAGCTGGTACCACCTTACAGGATATTCATCGCACCCTGATTCCACAGGGCTGGATGTTACCTGTAACACCAGGAACGCAAATGATCACCGTGGGTGGCGCAATTGCGAATGATGTACATGGTAAAAATCACCATGCTTTTGGCTCTTTTGGTGACCACGTTCTATATATCAAGTTATTGCGTACTGATGGCGAAATCATCGAATGTTCAAAGACTGAAAGAGCAGATTGGTTTTATGCCACCTTAGGGGGTATTGGCCTAACTGGAATCATTTTAGAAGCAAAAATTCAGTTACGCTCTGTTCAAGGCCCCTGGATCCTCTCAGAAACTATTCCTTACCACAATTTAGATGAGTTTTTTGCACTGTCTGATTCATCTGAAACTGACTGGGAACATACCGTATCCTGGATTGATTGTATGAACGGTGCGAATGCCAAAGGACTCTTTGCACGGGGCAATCTGGCAAATGAACACACTCAAGCAGAACCCCAAATTAAAGATAAAACTTTCCCTATTACCCCCCCTATTTCATTGGTAAATAAACTCAGTTTACCACTCTTTAATTTTGCCTATTTCCATGGTAATGCTCTAAAAAAACAGCCTCAAACAGTACATTACGAACCATTTTTCTATCCACTAGATGCTATGCATGAATGGAACAAGATGTATGGTCCAAAAGGTTTTTACCAATATCAAAGTGTGGTACCCAAAGAAGTCGGTAAAGAAGCTACACAAGAGATGCTAAAAGCGATTAAAAAATCAGGTGAAGGCTCATTTCTAGCGGTATTAAAAACATTTGGGGATCGTGAATCCGGTGGATTACTGAGTTTTCCAAAGCCAGGAGTAACCTTGGCATTGGACTTTCCCAACCGGGGAGAAAAGACTCTCAAACTCCTAAATGAACTGGATCATATTGTTCAACAAGCTCAAGGCCGCCTTTATTTGGCCAAAGATGCACGTATGCCACGATCACTATTTGAGACAGGCTATCCACGTTTCAATGAATTTCTAAAATATCGGGATCCAGGCATCAGCTCGGAAATGTCCCGTCGTCTATTGGGTATCTAAATGTCAAATCAACCAAGAATCTTAATTGTAGGTGGAACCTCAGCCATTGCTGAACACTGTGCCAGACTTTGGCTGAAGCAACATCCCTGTGAGATTATTCTTTTAGGACGAGACCAAGACAAACTACAACGTGTTGCCCAAGATCTAAAAGTGCGCACACCGCAAGCGGATATCCAATTACAGACCGTTGATTTTTTAAATGCTGCTGCAATTCAGGATTGCATCAATACCATCAATCAACAGGGTGCAATCGATATTGCCCTGATTGCCCATGGCAACTTACCAGATCAGGACCAATGTCAAAACGATCTGATCCAGTGCCAACAGGCAATCGAAGTCAATGCCGTTTCACCTGTACTATTTACTGAAATTATTGCCAAACACATGATCGAGCGTAATCATGGAAAGCTGGCAGTGATTGGCTCAGTAGCAGGTGATCGTGGTCGTAAATCCAACTATGTCTATGGTGCATCGAAAGCGCTGATTGATAAATATCTACAAGGCTTACAGCATCGTCTAGCCTTAATGGGTTCTCATGTCACCGCAACCTTAATCAAGCCAGGCCCAACAGCAACCCCTATGACGGCTGGAATATCAGGCAAGGGAAAACTTGCCTCACCTGAACAGGTTGCTCATGATATTGTGCAGGGCATCGATAAAGGCAAATTAACCGTTTATACGCCAGGTAAATGGGCAATCATTATGATGATTATTCGAAATTTACCTTTCTTCTTGTTTAGAAAAATGGATATTTAAATGGGTTCTAACATCAGTTGTAACCCCCAAATAGAAATATCCGGTTTATCGATTGCTCGACCTAAGATCTCAGAACATAAGAATTTGATGATCACCCTGGTTCTCAAAACTCGATACTTTATTGAAAAGTTCTATCGAGGCTTATAAGTCCCTGAAACAAAAAAATGCCTGAAGTTCAGGCATTTTTTACATCATCAATATCTACTAAAAAGCTTACAACAATCAACAAACGAGAGTTTTAGTCTTTTGAATACGACTTAATTTTTTCAAAAATAGGGTAAAAGTCTACACCCTCATCTTTCATGCTAGAAAGTAAGTAAACCAGAACAGCGATATGAGTAGGTACTTTTCCGATCTTTTTATAGTTAGTTATGGAGTTTGGGTTCATGTCCAATAAGGTTGCAAATTCCTTAATTGAAAGACCTGCTTTCCCCATAAGTCTTTGAAATTCTTCGTATGGCATCGTGATAAATACAATCTGTTTGAATTAGAAGTATAACACAGACCATAAAACTAAAAAAAACACATAAAAAATGTGACAAACACATTTTTTATGTGTTATAAATAGCTTATCAGCTAACCCATTTATCCTTATTATCGGAGAAATATAATATGTACTCATACCCGGATTCAAACACTGAAAAGAAAATTGCTCTCATGATCATCAATGACTTTTTCATTCAAAAAGCCCATGAACTGTGGATTTTTTTACAACTCGATCAGTGCTTTAATGATTATGAAGCCACACTGATTTGGACTCGACGTTATTTAGAGAAGCATCCTGAGTGTGAGTACAGCGATATTCAAAAAGCCTTTGTTTCTTGTTTCCCAGAACACTTCTTCAGCTTTGACTGTTAATTTATGAGAGGCACGGTAAAAAATCGCAATGGGTAAGTAAATCCCAAATAGAAAGAGCCAGTTCATACAACTGGCTTTTTATTGTCACGTATAAATCTAAGACTTTCTTTGAGCATACTAAAATTGATGTTCCACGGCTTCTAAGACATTGATTTTAGGTTCAGGATTGGGGTCGCCATGACGTTACTTTAGGGTGTACTCCAAGTTTACATAAAAATTCATATACGACATTCATCTGTTAGCCCTAAGTAGAAGCTTCCATATAGGACACTTCTACTTAGGATAAACATATAAATTACTCGGCAACTGAATTAGTTTTTTGCTTTAGCTTTGTCTGAGCTGCCTCAATAGCAAAGTCCACAAATTTTACGGTCTCACCTTTATTACCATATAGTGCAAGTTGATTGAGCACCTCAAAAAGTAATTCTAATTTTTCCTTATTATTAAGATCCGATGCCCATACCTTCTGATAAATTTTTGTTTGACGGAGTTTTCCAGCTAGATAGCGATCAGCCTGAACCCGCTTTAAAAAGTTTTCGGTATCTAACGCATCATCATTTTTGATTTTATAAGCACTTAAAACACCACCACCGACTTCAAACTTACGCTGATTCTCTGCTTTACGTTTTTTACCTTCATCCTTTTTTTGGATCTGACTCAAATACAACTCTAAGTCACTGTATTCAAGCTTTTGAGCTTTAAAATTCAGATAACGCATACACATTATTTTCAAGATATTCGTTTCAGCTGGATCTAAAATGTCTTTTTGATATCGTTTATATAATTCCAAAAACTTTTCTTCATATTCAGTCTGTCTAGGATTTTTAGACAGCTCATCAAACAGCAACTGAAGCTTCAAATGTTGACGATAAGGTTTTAATGCTTCTTTCACCAGAATCTGTTGAGCTTCAGACAACATTTCAAAATTAAAATCTTCAGCTTGTAACGCATCAATGACCTGATTCTGCAATTCTGTCCGTGAATCTTTTTCTGATAAGAACTCAACAAAAGCATGCAACTCTGCCATCTGTAAAAGTTGAGCTGGTCTACCACGCTTTTTTGCTTTTTCCTGGGTCATATCATCTGCCGCCTAATTTTCAGAACTGCAACCTCTTTAAATATGGTTTTACCATATTTAAAGAGGGCAGTCTGAAAATAATTATTTAAAATAAAAATAAAATTTCTTGAAAAGAATTTTTATTTTTATTTTAAATAATTCGCACTTGACAGTTTCTCCTAATCGGAGAAACTAGTACGCAATGGGGCGCTTCCCCCTTGACCCCCTTCAACCGGATTTTTCAGCCATCCAGGCATTCCAAATCCGGGCAGTTTTCATTTCGTTTCACTCCATAAAAACCGGTCCCAGACCAACAAAAAGGTGAACATGGCCAGCTACCATTTCAGCGTCAAAAGCAAAAATAAAGGCTATGCACTTGGCCATTACCTCTACATTTCCAGACTTATGCAATATGAAGGCATCCGTAAAACAAGCAACGAAACCGTAGAACACATTGAACCTGGTCGTTGTATGCCTTCTTTCGTTAAAGATCCTATCGAATTTTGGCAAGCAGCAGATACGTATGAACGAGCCAACGCCAAAGTCTATATGGAGTATGAAATCGCATTGCCAAACGAATTCACGCCAGACCAGCGTAAAACGCTCATAGAGACGTTTTTTGACAAACATATAGTTCCACAGCAATATCCGCATTCATACGCCATACACAACGTTAAATCGCGTCTCAGTGGCGAAGAACAGCCCCATTGCCACCTCATGTTCTCCCTCAAAGCTGATGACGGCATTGAACGCACAGCAGAACAATATTTCAAACGCTACAATCCTCAAAATCCGGCCAAAGGCGGTGCCAAGAAAATCCAGCTACAGGATGGCCATGCAGACTATTCCACATTCTTATTGCACATCCGCAAAGCCTGGGAAAACCACCTCAATGATGCTTTAGCCGAGCACTGCCCTACAGTCACCTACACACTGGATGGTCAGGACATCACCATCAAAAATCAGGTTTCAGCAGACAGCTATGAAAAATATAACGAGATCCACAGCACTTTGTATCTTCCTGAGCCTAAGCTAGGCGTTGGTCAACAAAATGCGACAGCGGAATATCTCGCTCAGATCCAAAAAATTCGGGAACACAATCAACAAGAACGAGAACTCGAAGAACGCCAAAAGCAATTAGATCAACAACATGAATATTTTTATAGTGCTGAAAACCATCCATTTTCATCATTGGAAGTGATGTATCACCTGAATTACTTAATCAAAAATGCGAAAAATAAGGAAAAACTGGAAAAAGATTTTAGTGAAATTATCAAAACCCAAGAGCCTATATTGCAACAAGAAGGCTGGAACATTCATAACATGAATCGAAAATTGAGGGATTCAGAGCATAACTCAACGCCATGCTTTGAATTTGAAGTGTATTGCCAGCCAAAGTATCCATTAGCCATGCAAAATAAGCCCCCTCAACCGGTTCAATCCGAACAGCCAAAGCCAAAATCTGATGATTATGATTACGGTGGTCCTGGTTTTTGAATATGAATCTTGTAGGCATTTACAGAGCGAGTGTCTACGAGCGAACTGAGGCAATCAAAATTCTCGTTATGTTTTTTCCCTGATTACAAGCTCCCTTTTGTCGCTAAGATTCAAGTACAGAGCAAAGCGACTTGATATTTTTGAGTCATGACTGAGCGAAGCGAAGATAAAAAAATTATGAGCGTAGCGAATTCCTACTGCTTTTGCTTTTTATTAAATTCTAGATGGTATTAACCAAAAAATTGCCCCGACGAATCGAGCGAAAGCGAGATTCAATAGAGTTTGAGCGTAGCGAAAACCAAGGGCAATTTTTCATTCTTATCCTTTTTAATATATTTTAAATCTTTTAAATCTTTTAGGCTATCTGAAAGGCTTTAACAGAAAGGCTTTCAGCTCCTAACTATGAGGGATTGACTACTAACTATGAGGGATTGACTACTAACTATGAGGGATTGACTACTTAACTATGAGGGATTGACTATCAACTATGAGAGAATTATATTACTCATAGTTAGTTTATCGAATTAAAAATGATGAGTACATCTAAAAAAGAATTAGTAGTTAAATCAAATCAAGTAATTGAGGCTTCATATCAACTCAGCTCAACAGAACAACGGATTGTCTTAGCAGCTATTAGTAAGATTAGTCGGGCTGAAGATATTACAGATGATGAAATTTATCGCGTAACTATTGATGATTTAAAAAAACTTGGGGTTCATGAAAAAACAGCTTATAGAGATCTAAAAGATGGTGTAAACCGCTTATATGACAGATCAATTAATTTAGCTATTGATGATGAGTCAATCAAAATGAGATGGATTCAATCCATACGCTTTTTAGAAAGTAAAAGCGTTGTAGGAATTCGGTTTTCTAAAGAAATTTTGCCGTTCATTTCTAATCTAAGCCGTGAATTCACTAAGTATTCGCTATCTGACATTGCTGGTATGAGTAGCGCATATGCTATTCGTATTTATGAGCTACTAAGCCAATATCGTTCCATAGGAAAACGAGAGATTTCCATCGAATCTCTAAGAAGTATGTTGGAGTTAGGGAAAAGATATCCATTGTCTGCTGATTTAAAGAGATGGGTTATTGATACTGCTGTAGTTCAAATCAATGAACATAGCCCTTTAAATGTATCTTACGAGCAAATAAAGACAGGTCGAAAAGTCACACACATTCACTTCACGTTTAAAGAAAAATCAAAAAGTATTGAGCATAAATCCGAACAGAATAATTTTTATAAATTGACAGATTCACAAATTAATATGTTCGGTAATCAGCTTTCACGCTTACATGAAGTATCTCACCTAGCACAACAAGGTGAAAGTTATGACGACTTAGCTATTAAAATTAAAGATATGCTGCGAGATCCAATAAAACAAAAACAACTTATTCCTCATCTTAAAAATTTAGGCTTTAAGGCATAAAGGTCGATTGTGTATGTAGCAGTTGACTGTTTGTTAATGTATTTTAGTTCACATAATGGACAACCAAAATTACAAGATGAAATCACTATCTGTTATTGAGCTTTCAAACCTCTATGGAATAACTCGTCAAGCCATTTATAAGCAAGTTAATAAAGGTAATTTAAGTAAAAATAGTGACGGTAAAATTGATCTTTCCGAAGCTATTCGAGTCTTTGGTGAACCTTCTAGAAATGTAAACAGTTCACAGACAACCGAAACACGAAAGTTGTCAGAAGTTCACCTATTAGAACAGCAAGTTTACATGCTTCAAAAACAGCTTGAACAGGCTCATGAGCGTGAGCAGTTCCAACGTGAGGAACTAAAAGCTAAGAATGATCAGTTACACGTTAAAGATGAGCAAATTGAAGCAATACAACGCCTACTAGAAGTTCCAAAAGCTTATACAACTAGTTCTATCGACCCAAAATTAGATATAGCAACAGATACTAGGTCAAAAAGTGAGTCGAACTATGATGTATTGACTACTCAACCAAGAGAAACTCCTGTAGAAGTAGAGATCCAAACTCAGCCGAAAGATGACGGATTGACTACTCCGGAGCAGGTGGAAAATAAGCGGATTCCAGTACCGGAGCACATTGAACAGGAACCGGAAAAAAGGGGCTTTTGGAGCCGTTTTTTTAGACCCTATGATTAACCACGATTGTTTAACTAATATGAACAAAGTCGTGAAACACTGGTCAAAGAATAGGCGTGGAACGTGAAAAATCATAAAAAAAGCCCACCTTGGGGAAGATGGGCTATCAACTAGAAACTACAGCGTTGAATTATAAGGATAATTATACAGCATTTCGTATAAGGTGTATTATGTTAATTTTAGAAAATCTTCAGGTTAGAAGAAATTTTCACGATATAAAAAAGATGGAATATGTCTGCGAATTAACTGAGCTTGTGCAGTATAACCCCTCGACTCCAACTCCAATAGAAATACAAGGGCAGAGTAAAACTTGAAGTGCGACATAAACCACCTAATTAATTTAAAGGGTTTATGGAGTATATAAAATTGTCATACCATCATCTTAACTTTG
>NZ_JBIMBV010000036.1:0-12147 GCF_048551735.1 Acinetobacter legionensis | reverse complement strand
CACCCACATTGTTCGCTGTGGTGGTCGTACCATCTGTTTTTGTAGTCACATAGCTTGGCGCACTGATCGCACCTGTCGTGTTGTCATAAGTTGACCCTCCACCCAAGTTCGTCGCTGTGCTCGTACCCAAAGTATCTGTCTTTGTGCTTGACGCTGTCGTCGCTGCATCTAACTGACCTTTGTTCACTGCTTGATCATCGGTAGTTGCATCAGCAACATTACTGATATTCGTGTTAGCTGCATTAATACCAGTGCTTGTAATGCTTGGACCACCTGTAATCGTCAATCCACTATTATCTAACTTTGTATTGCCTGTCGTGACACTACCAGCTGCACCTAAGTCTAGGTTTGGATTTAACTTAACCTGTACGCCATCTGTAGTCGCAACTGTACTAATATTGGTGTCGCCAGTGATAGAAACCGTATCACCTAATTTCTTCGTAGCGCTGGTCGCTGCAGTATCACCTTTAAAGGTTAAACCGGTATTATCAACCGCTGTCTTCGCATCTACACCTTTCTGAATATCTGTTTTGGTGCTTGCTGCAAGGTCAACTTTATAGTCAGTAACATTGTTCGCATCTTTAGTTCCAGCAGTTACCGTTACAGCTGATGAACCTGCTGATGCGGTGGTACCATTGGCATTAACAGTATAAACATCTTGACCATTTGCACCAGTAGTTTTTGCTACTCCCGCTATATTGGTTCCACCTGCAACTTCAGTTTTTGATGCCGCAGCTTTAGAATCAACATAGGTTTTATTGGTCGCATCTGTACCAGCTGTTGGTGCATTGTTGACTGTTACTTTATCTGCTGTGACTTGAGCTGCAGTAATTCCTGCATTGTTAATAACAGTTGCACCTGTAGTAACACTGCCTGTTGTACCTAAGTCCAATGCATTCGATAACGCAACTTCCACTTTACCTGCATTTACTTTAGTCGTGATATTGCTGTTTGAACCTACAACTTCAACCGCTTCACCTAACTTCTTGTTAACAGTAGTGCCGTCCTGCGCTTTTAAACCAAAGCCCAAGTTCGTCAATGTTGAACCAGCATCATCTACATACTTTTTATTGGCTGCATCTGTATTATTTGTTGGCGCAGCAACATTTGTAATCGCTAACCCACCTGCATTAATACCTGTTGTTTTATTGATAACAACGCCGCCAACCGTAACTTGGTCAGCTGTTACACCTGCATTATTAATAGTGGTATTACCCGTTTTAACGCTACCTGTTGTACCTAAGTCTAAGTTTGGATTTAACTTAACTTGTACGCCATTCGCTGTCGCGACTGTACTAATATTAGTGTCACCAGTGATGGAAACCGTATCACCTAATTTCTTTGTAGCACTTGTCGCTGTGGTATCACCTTTAAAGGTTAAGCCAGTATTATCAACTGCTGTCTTCGCATCTACACCTTTTTGAATATCTGTTTTAGTGCTTGCTGCAAGATCTACTTTATAGTCAGTAACGTTGTTTGCATCTTTAGTTCCCGCAGTCACTGTGACAGCTGATGAACCTGCTGATGCGGTGCTACCATTAGCATTAACCGTATAAACATCTTGACCATTTGCACCTGTAGTTTTTGCGACACCTGCTATATTGGTTCCACCAGCAACTTCAGTTTTTGATGCCGCAGCTTTAGAGTCAACATAGGTTTTATTGGTCGCATCTGTGCCAACTGTTGGTGCATTGTTAACTGTAACACTTGTAAACGTAGGTGTTGCACTTGTAGCAACTGAATAAGTTATTGAACCATCCGCTGCTGTTGTAGGAGTAACGACTATATTGCTACCACTTATTACTGTTCTTTTTGATGCTTTAATCGCATCATCAATAGTCGTTTTACCCGTTCCACCAATATTAGTAGGTGCTGTGTAAGTATTCGTTACAGGATCATAAGCAGCATTTCCACCTAGAACATTTTTCAGATTTGTATGTGTATCATCATATGCTTTATCTAATTGTGCGACTGTAACTGCATCAGATGCAGCAGAACCATCAGCCACATTCTGAATACGACGGTTGCCTGTTACAGTTCCATTACCAACAGATACCGCTCCAACAGTAGGAGCAGCTTGTGATGTTAAAAATCCTGTTCCAGTAATAGCTGTCGTTGTAGAGCCATTACCCAAAGCAACACTATTATCAATACTAGCTATAGCAGAAGTACCGAGTGCAGTCGAGTTAGCTCCTGTGGCTTGAGCACCATTCCCCAATGCTGTACTATTTGTGTTATTTGCAGTTGCAGCATTACCAAGTGCGGTCGAATTAGCTCCTGTGGCTTGAGCACCTGGACCCACACCTACAGCAAAAGAACCTGCTTGGGTATTTCTTCCCATAGCCACACCACCAACTGCAACACCACTATTTGCAGTTACTGTTGCTCCTCCACCGATCGCAATTGCATAATTATTACCACCCGCATTAGAATTATCACCAATTGCGATTTGTGCGAATGTAGTTGTTTTTGCACCATTACCTAAAGCAATCTGCCCTCCAGTTCCTGCTGGATTGCTACTAGCAATATTACTATTACTCGCATTTGTACCAATCGCAATATTATTCAGAGATTCAGTACCAACAGCGCCTGTAAAAGCATTTTTACCAATCGCAATTGTCCCAGTATTAGTTGCCCTAGATTGGCCACCAATCGCAATACTATCCGTACCGGTCGACTGTGCGCCTCTAATCGTATTACCACCAATAGCAACCGAACCACTGCCAGAAGCCGTAACTGCATTTGCAATTGGTAAAACATTTCCAGAAGCAGACCCAGTAGCTGTTCCACCTAATGCTACAGCATTTTGTCCTGTTGACTGACTGCCTTCACCAAGTGCAGTACTACCAACACCAGTCGCTCGACTCTCAACCCCTAAAGCCGTACCAAAAGCATTGGCTTGACTATTATGACCCACAGCTGTACCAGCAACACCCGTAACTTCTGAAAATGCTCCATATGCAGTTGCTGCAAGATTATTATTTCCTTTAGCATTACATCCTGAAATCAAAGAAAAGGTACCTGAACCATCCGTTGCCTGTGAATTAGTCGCTCCTGGATTTATATTTCCAACAACTCCAGTAGCTCCAGTGGTACAAGTACTTGAATCTGTATTAATAACATTTGCAGTTACATTAGAGGAAAAGGTTATCATCAAACTAACTGTTGCTGCACCAATAATCCCAGTTACTTTTGAAGACTTGGTTTTCCCTTTTGCCAATTCAGAAACTGCAACCCACGCAGACAATGTCGCATTCCAAATCACTTTGTAGATCTTATTCATATTACTTTTCCTTTAGGGGATGCATTACAGCAGCTGGTCCCGCCCCGACAATGCATATAAAATGTACAATTTTTTTTATTTAACAATTTACATACATTTAAATCAATAGAAAAAATGAGATATATTTCACTTTTTTTATTTTTTTAAACAACCGGTCTAAACTTTTACAAAAAAACAAAAAAATCTATACATTTATTTTTAACTATACAAATCAATAGTTTATTTTATTACAAAAAAACATTAAGATTTATTAAATACATATTGTTCTTAAATTGACCATGTGACAAAATTTGTCACATTTATCAAAACAATGCGAGACTTAGTTTACATTTGACACATTGTTAAATTCTGATTAACTGCCTATTCTCATCCAGTTAACAATTTTTACTGTGAAATATGTCACAATAATTCTCGTTTCAATCTCTAAATACTCTCTTTATTTAGATTAAGTTAAAAATAAGACCTTTTTCTATCAATTTAAGGTGAAAATTTTTATATAAAAAAGTGATATTTATTTTAAAAACGGTTGCTGGCTATTTTGAAATTAGATAAGTGATCAGAACAAAATATACAATTGATCGTATTTTATTTTTTACATAGAAAAACCCGTATTTTCATTTGAAAACGCCACCGCATAATCAGGTTTGCTATAATTCAATTTAAAATTTAATCTGAGCATAACTTTTGAAGATCATTTTTGCAGGTACACCCGAATTTGCAGCTTCTGCTTTAGCAGCACTCATTGAAACTGATCACGAAATCGTCGCTGTGTATACTCAACCCGACCGCAAATCAGGTCGTGGACAAAAAATGACAGCTTCAGCCGTGAAACAACTTGCGCTGGCAAACAACCTACCCGTCTATCAGCCACTTCATTTCAAAGCATCGACAGACGAAGGCTTAGCCGCTCAACAAGAATTAGCAGCTTTGGGTGCAGATGTAATGGTAGTTGCGGCTTATGGTTTAATTTTGCCCCAAACCGTATTAGATACACCGCGCTATGGTTGTTTAAATATTCATGGTTCTTTGCTACCACGTTGGCGTGGTGCCGCTCCGATTCAGCGTGCCATTGCAACAGGTGATACTGAAACAGGGGTAACGATCATGAAAATGGCGGCTGGTTTAGATACAGGTGATATGATCTTCAAAACAGTTTGCCCAATCACAGCACAAGAAACCTCAGCGACTTTATATGACAAACTTGCGATTCAAGGTGCTGAAGCAATTTGTGTTGTATTAGAATCAGAACAAAAGCTACAACAATATTTAGATGCACGTGAAGTTCAAGATGAACAATTTACGGTATATGCACATAAACTCACAAAAGCTGAAGCGCAAATTGACTGGACTAAATCAGCAGTTGAACTTGATCGCAATATTCGGGCATTCAATCCTTGGCCAGTCGCATTTACACCAATAGATGAAACCAATAATTTACGTGTATGGGATTCTCAAATTTCAGATCTTACAGCCAATGGCGAAGTACCCGGAACCATTATCGAAATGAACAAACAAGGTGTACATGTACTGTGTGGAGATGGTGTGATTTGTCTGACTAGCCTACAATGGCCAGGTGGCAAAGCCATTAACCCTGTACAAATTATACAAAGCCATAAACTTTCAGTAGGAAATATATTCGCATGAGCCAAATTCAATCATCTGCAAAAAATTTGAATTTGCGCGCACAAGTGGTTAAAACACTTTTAGCTGTTCAAAATGGACAGTCTTTGGCTTCCGTTTTAAACCAACATATCAATATTGTTTCTGAACGTGATCGTGGTTTATACCATGAGCTTACTTTGGGCTGTCTACGTCAGTGGTATTCTTTAAAAGCAATTACCTTACCCTTGCTCACAAAACCATTAGAAAATGAAGCACTAGAAAGTTGCTTATATTTGGGTTTATACCAGATTTTATGCACCCGTATTCCTGCACATGCGGCGATTTCAGAAACGGTAAATGCTGCTAAGCAATTAGGTTTTGAACCGATGAGTGGTTTGGTCAATGCCATCCTTCGTCGTGTTTCACGTGAAACAACAGAGTTTCAAACGGCTTTGAATAATACCCATGGTTTACCAAGCTGGCTATTCAAACGACTAAAAAAAGATTGGGCCGATCAGTTTCCTGAAATCTGTCAAAATTTAAAACAAGTTGCTCCACTAACGCTTCGTGTCAATGAACGTCAAATTAGTCGTGATGAATATCTTGATATTTTAGATGAAGAACAGATTGATGCTCGCCCTTGTACACTTTCAGATGTTGGTATAGTTCTGGAGCAAACCGGCAACATTACTCATTTACCTGGCTTTGAAGAAGGCGGATTTTCTGTTCAAGATGAACATGCTCAATTGTGTGCAACACTGTTACCCAACTTAGATGACAAAGTCATTATCGATGCTTGTGCAGCACCGGGTGGTAAAGCAGCTCATATCTTAGAACGTTTCAATCCTAAAAAATTAATCGCGCTTGATCATGATGCTAAACGATTATTGCGTGTTTCAGAAAACTTGGAACGCCTTGAATTAAATGTTGATGCAACAGTTGAAATCATCACAGCAGATGCTACAACATGGGTGCCTAAAGAGTTGGTCGATTGCATCGTATTGGATGCACCTTGTTCTGCTATTGGTGTTATGCGTCGTCATCCTGATATCCGGTTATTGCGTCAATCTACAGATATTCAGCAAGTGGTCGATCTGCAAAAGCAAATTTTAAAGCATATGTGGCAGCAGCTTAAAGTTGGTGGAACACTACTTTATATTACATGCTCAATTCTGAAAGTTGAAAATGAACAGCAGATGGTCGAGTTTTTTGCTGAACATGCAGATGCTGAGGAAATCAAGATTGATGCAAACTGGGGAATAGAACAAATTCACGGTCGTCAATTGTTACCTGAAGCGCATCATGGTGATGGTTTCTATTATTGCAGAATTCAGAAAACCGCTTAAAAAAACGCATTAAAAAAGCAGGCTAATTAGCCTGCTTTTTTTGACTCAAGTTTAAAGCGTATGATGGTCTTTGACTTCTTCCAGAACTTCATCCAATTCTTCAGGATTTTTCATCAAATGTAGGATCGATAAAATCAACCCACCCCATAAAAACACCATTGAAATAATCATCATCACGATTGCAGAAGTATTCATTTTGACGCTCCTATCGATCTTTCATTTTGCTAAGGATTAAAGCAATAACAGCACAGAAAATCACACTGCCCCAACCAAAGAACATCAACATACTTGAACTATAGGTATCGTATCCATTTTTAATCAAGCTAAAAACGGTCATACATAAAGTGACCAGCAAAATTAAAGAAGTGATTACGGTTAAAGTGAAATCCCAACCTTTACCCAGTTGAACAGTTGAAATACGATTCACGTGATCACGTAGTTCCATCAATGCTGAACGTTTAAACCATGCTATTGAAATAATTGACAATAATGCACCGCCAATAATCCCAATATTATTGATAAAGTGATCGACGATATCCACCAGTTTAATCGAATTCACACTAGAGAATAAGAAAATTGAAACCAGTGCACTGCCCCCACCAATAATGCTTACGGCTTTTTTTCGTCCCCATTTTAACTTGTCTTGCATCGCTGCAATCGGTACTTCAAGGATACTCACCATTGAAGAAATACCAGCAACAAATAATGAAGAGAAGAATAGTAAACCGAATAAATCCGCACCCGCACCTAAACTAGAAATGATTTTAGGGAAAGCAATGAAGGCCAAACCAATACCACCGCTGACCACTTGATCTACAGGTTTCCCTGCTGAAAAAGCCATAAACCCCAATGCAGCGAAGATACCAATACCCGCAAGAATTTCAGTAGAAGCATTAGCAAAACCAACGATGAGACCTGAGCCTGTTAAATTGGTTTTTGGTTTAAGATACGAGGCATAAGTCACCATAATCCCAAAACCAACAGAGAGTGAAAAGAAAGTATGGCCATATGCTGCAAGCCATACTTTATAATCCCACATTGCAGCCCAGTTCGGTGTAAAGAAAGCATTTAAACCTTGGACCGCTCCAGGTAAACGCAAAGCTTGAATAACAAGAATAGTGAATAGAATAAACAATAAAGGCATGAAAATTTTATTGGATAATTCAACCCCTTTTTTCACACCACCAAATAAGATGATCAGCGTTAATGCCCAAATTCCCACAATTGGCCAAAATAAATGACCAACAAACTGAAAATCAAAACTTGTTGATTTTGAGGTTTGTAAATAGGTATTGAAGAAGAAGTTTTCAGGATCACTGCCCCACAATTGACCTACAGAAAAGTAAACATAACTGCCTGCCCAAGTCAGTACGCTGGCATAGTACAAACCAATAATGATACAGACACAGACTTGCCACCATCCTAAAGTTTCCCCACCTTTAAATAAAGCACGATATGCTTTAGGAGGTGAGGTATTACTTTTATGCCCTGTCGCATAGTCTAAAAATAATAGCGGCAAACCTGCTGTGATAAGTGCAATTAAATATGGAATTAAAAAAGCGCCGCCACCATTTTCATAGGCAATGTAAGGAAAGCGCCAAATATTACCTAAACCGACAGCCGATCCAACAGCTGCGATAATAAAACCTGATCGTGATGTCCAGTTTTCACGAGATTCTGTCATAAAACACCTAATTCTGTAGATGTCCTCAAATGCTGCTTTTTTTCATTGTGATCTGCGAGCAAAAGAAGTACCAATTTTAAATTTTGTTGTTTGAATAAAACAGCACCTTTTGGGTCCTTTGTTATTATTTCAAACCAGTAACTTTGCAAACTTCTCGGTTAAAGTACATCAACAAAAATTACTGTTTAATGTGGTAACAATACTCGTTTTGCAGCGCTTTTTCTGTAATTTGTGTCCATTTTCCCATGTTTTTTTTACTTTTCATCACACATGGTTAATTTTTAGCTATTTTGATTGATCATTGCTTAAAATTACCTATTTCTAATTAACATTCTTGGGTAAACGATAATGCCCAATAATTTTATATGCATGCAAAATATCATTTTCACGTGTTCCGTAACCGATGTTATGAATGACCAAAGGTGTTTTTGACAGCATTGTGGTTTTATTGGAAATGATACCAATATGGGTTAAACCTTTACCTAAATCCCATGCCACAATATCGCCTGCTTGATATTTTTGATCACTCACTTGATAACCTTGACGCTGAAAATAGGTCATAATATTTGGAACCCGACGATGATCAATATTTCGATCAGTTGCTTTTAAGCCCCATTTTTGTGGATATTTTCTAAAATTGGCTTTCATATCTTCATGAATACGCTGTTGTAGATCTATTTCTTGATGACGTAATGCACGAATGACCACGTCTGTACAGACCCCTTTGACCAATGGAACATCCCCCATTGGATAAGACAATTGAGTATAAGCAGGATCATAATAAAGTGTTTTCCAAATCTGAGAACGTGCATCATTTACCAGTTTTTCAGATTGAAATGCCCAAATTTGCACACTCAGTAAGGAAAGCAAAACCATTAAAAATAATGAATTGAAAAATTTTATTGTCATTTTAACTCTATATAAAATTCAAAGGAAATAAGGAGCCGTAGCCCCTTAGAATATCAACTTATTGTTTGATTACAAGTAAGCGTTCTTCTTGCATATCACGAATTGCAGACTGAATCCCTTCACGACCTAAACCCGAATCTTTCACGCCACCATAAGGCATATTATCAACTCTGAAAGTTGGTATATCATTGATAATTACTCCGCCCACATGTAGATGATCCCATGCATAGAGCATTTTATTGAGATTTTGAGTATATACACCAGCTTGTAAACCAAAGCGACCTTGGTTAATTACTTCGATCCCTTTCTCAAAGGTTTTGTATTTCTCTAAAATTGCCACAGGGCCAAATGCTTCATTTTGATAAATTTCCAGAGATTCATCGACATTCTCAAGTAAAGTTGGCTCGAATAAAACGCCTTTTAACGTGCCACCAATTAAGATTTTCGCACCCTTTTTCTCTGCTTTATCTACCCATTTTTTTAAACGAATCGCTTCTGCTTCTTTGATCATTGGACCCACTATCGTGGTTTCTACATCTGGATCTGCCGCAGATACTTTTTTCAACTTAGCTAAGATTTTTTTTCTAAATTCTATATAAATATCAGCATGTACTAAAATTCGTTGCACACTAATACACACCTGCCCCGCATGTCCATATGCACCACCAATCACTCGATCAATCAACGCATCACTTATTTCTGTATCAGGTTCAATTAAAACCGCTGCATTACCACCCAATTCGAGGGTTACTTTTTTTCGACCAGCACGTGCTTTCATATCCCAACCCACTTGATCAGAACCGGTAAAGCTGAGTAGCTTAAAACGATCATCCGTCACTAACACATCAGCATGTTCTCGTGGACAAGGCAAAATTGAAAATGCGCCTTTTGGTAAATCTGTTTCAGCCAAAATTTCTGCGATTTTTAATGCGGAAATTGGTGTCAAACTTGCTGGTTTCAATACAAATGGACAACCCGCTGCAATTGCTGGTGCAATTTTATGCGCTGTTAAATTCAAAGGAAAATTAAACGGACTGATCAGAGATACTGCACCAATCGGAACATGTTGTACCATTCCCCGATATGCAGAGGCCGCAGCGGTAACAGCCAAAGGCATTAGATGACCATTATTGAGTGTGGAGACAGCATCTGCCGCTAGTTGGAAAGTATTAATCAACCTTTCAACCTCAGCTGCTGCTGCAAGTTTAGGCTTTCCACCTTCGATAATTAAAATTTGTATTAATTCTTCACGTATTTCTTTAAAGCGTTTAACACAATGTAAGAGTATTTTTTGCTTCTGAAATGGCTTTAAAGCGGCCATTTCTTTTTCAGCTTTCACGGCTGCACTGATGGCTTTTTCTAAAGTTTTTGCATCTGCTAAAGCGACTTTTGCATAAATTTCCCCCGAAAATTTATCATGAACTTCGAGCCATTGCCCTGATTTGATCGCTTTATTGGCGACATAAAGGGGGAATTCAATCATTGCTTGATCAATAGAATCACTCATCCTACACCCTCGATTTAATCTTTTTAATAATGCAAAATTTGATAAACCCCTATATCATGCCTTCTGTTGATACAGTATTGAAATGTATTTAAGTAACAAAAAATAGGATGAAAAAACATTTCATCAAGAAGGACATATGAAATCTATTCAATTACCCTTATTTATCGCTGTATTAGGTCTAAGTTCATTTGCTCAAGCTGATTTTATTGGTTTAAAAGGTGATATCAGTTATTGGAGTCTTGGTGGAACTTCTCAAATCAATCATAAATCTGGTTTATCTAATAACACTGGTTCAGATGATTTATTATCAGATCCTTATGCTGGGCTAAACGCAGAACATGATTTAGATACTAAAGGTACGATTCAAGCCTCTGTTGCTTTTGAGCACCCTATTCCAATCCTTCCCAATGTAAAATTAAAATATACCAAGTTAGATACGGAAACTGAGTCTAATAATGAGTTTGCTAAAACTAAAATTGATTTAGACCATACAGATCTTATTCTTTACTATGAAATCTTAGACAACATTGTAAAAGCTGATGTCGGTGTAGGGGCAACTAAGCTCAATGGTACTGTAAAACAGTTTTCACAAAATGTTGATGTTGATGAATATGCTCCAATCCTTTATGCAGAGGCCGGCGCAAAACTACCGTTTACAGGTTTAAGTGCAAAAGCTGAAGCGACTTATACCAATGTCAATGATGTAAAAATCACAGACGCTCAGGCTGAAATTCAATATGACTTTGTAAAGTCTATAGTTTTAGATCTTGGTGCAAAAGTGGGTTACCGTATTTTAAATATTGAACTCAGTGATTTAGATAACCGCGATATGAAGTTTGATTTTAAAGGACCTTATATTGGTTTAAATGCACATTTTTAATAGAAACTATCCTTTTATGATCATGTAAGCTTTTTCTTACATGGTCTGCCGAATTATGCGTATAGGCAGAACAACTAAATTTTAATATTATAAACACATCAGGAAACAGGAAGTTTCCATTAAAAACAAGAATAAGATAGGATGATAATCCAGGATAGCGAAAGGTACTACAGGAGTTATATCTTAGAACCAATACAAAAAACCTCAGGCATGGATGTCTGAGGTTTTTTATTTTGGATAGACTAAAAGCAATTAAAGTAAAACACTTACCACTTCATAAAAACCATCCCTTCAATAACATCAATTTGAATCAGTTCAGTTTGTTTTTGAACCAGTTTAATCGCTTCATGCAAACCTATTGTTTTTGTATAAGAACCTTTTTGAGTAGGAACAGGAATGTCTGCATCTAATGAATAATCATCATTGACCATAAACTGTAAAGTACGATCATTTTTATCAACAATTCCTAAAAAGTTTTCTGGCCTGATTAAGACAGATTGCATGATTTCTATGATTTCATCGATAGATGCGTACTGATCTTGAGCGGGTAAAACTTCATCACCATCATAATCTGTAAAGAAAAACTGGAAAATCAACATATTATTAACTGTTTTTATCGTAATACTTTAATTTTTAGCATAAAGGAACCACTGATTCAATAGCTCGAATCTTTCTATATCTCCACTTCAATAATGAACATAATGAGGTATACAGAACATGAGTTCAGTTTCATCAATACATAAGCTTAATCAGTGATCAATTTACTTAATATGACTAGATCTCTTTCATTCCGATAATAAGCACTGCGCATAAAAAAACACCCCGTTCTCGCTAGAGAACGGGGTGTTTTAGATTTAAAAGCTGGCGATGACTTACTCTCACATGGGTAACCCCACACTACCATCAGCGCTAAGAGGTTTCACTTCTGAGTTCGGG
>NZ_JBIMBV010000035.1:0-16583 GCF_048551735.1 Acinetobacter legionensis | reverse complement strand
AACTGACCTTTTTCAGCGACATTACGGCATGGAATATACTCACCTGAAACAATAACCCCGCAACATTCTGCGGCGAAACATTGTTCAGCATGAGATAAAATCGCTGCTTTGAGTTTTTTATTTAATTTCATTTTTACACCATTGAAGAAGCAGGGAATCCACCAAAACGAAGCTCATTTTTACGGCAGTTGCACCCTGATGTTCTAAAACTGCATCGATCTAAAGCTGGATTGTCTGTCGGCTCATCTTTCTCGGTAAACATTTCAGCACCGATATAGCCACATTCTTCACTTCGATATTCCCAATTGCAGTAGTTTGAGATTTGTCGTGTAGGAATCTTTAGCCCTTCAAAATCCACTGGATTAGAAAGTTCAAAAGTCACTTGCTGAGCATTTTCAGAAGTCTTTTGTTCAATAAACCAAATCTGCTCACGTTTCTCGCTTGAATTCGCACTGGTATTCCCAGTACTAAAGTTTTCTGCATCCAGATATTTGGCTAAGGTGGTGATGACTTTGATCTTTGCACCTGCAAAGTCGCCAAACTGCAAACAATATGCAGTGACTGCACCTTGAATACCATTAATATTGTTGGACATACTTAAAGTAGGTGCGGAAGCCTTACCATCACTTCGCATTTCTAAACCACTGACTTGCAACGCCATCGGTTCAAATGTCTGACCATCAAAGATGATATTACGTTGCCATTGTTTTTCATTACCCACATCAAAGACTTTACCAATAGATCCAGTATCCGCACCCATCAACCCATCCGAACCAATTGAGCTATAAATCTTTTCCCAGTCTTCAAATGAAATATGCCCATGGAAACGCAAAACGCCAGCACCTAAAGCGCTGGCGTCTAACTCAAATAATGTGATTAATCCATCTACATATAGCTTTTGAAAATCACTGTTCAGAGTCATTTTTCAATGCCTCCGCTACAGCTTGAGCCAAGTTAGTTGGTTGAAAATCTGCAGGTGTATTTGAAATTTCAATTTCAGGCTTTGGTAATTCTTTTAATCGAATGTCGATCCAACGCCCCATTGGAATATCACGAGGCTTTTCAAGATTAGGGACAATATCACCTGTTTCTTCATCAAACTTTTTAGCAAAGGTTTTAACTTCAATGGTTTTATCTTCAAGTTGCTGATATTGCACGGCTACCAAAACATTTCCATTAGCATCTTTTGGCATCTCGATATACCAGCCATTAACAGAGAAACCTTCTGTATTTTTTAACAGGTAATGACCAATATCTACTTTTTCAAATACAGGTTCTTGTTCTAATGCCTCATCATTGGGTTCTATTTTTTCCGCAAAAAGCTTAACAATGGGTGAAGCTGCTTTAATAAAGCCATTTGAATCAGTAGATGTATTTGAACTTGTTAAAAACTTGAACCAAGCACCCCATGTTGTTGCGCTAGATGCTGAGCGAATGTAATGGTTTTTTCCATCAACACCTGAAAATATTTGCCAACTATATGAATAATTGTTATTTGTAATGTGATAACCCCGAATCGCACCATATCCCTCTGGAGTTCCACTACCTTGCCCATTATTTACATTGTAATAGCAATCATACCCACCACCTTTAACCGCTAAAAAGTTATAGAGCTCTGTTGGGTTTTTCGAAGAAACATCAGACATTGATAAATCACCAAGAATCTTTTTACCTAACCCAAACGCCCCTACCTCCATTACATTGCCAGCAGCTGTACCGACATATCGACTCGCAGCGTGCGTGTTATTGGTGAAGTTTTCATTTACTTTGGTGCCAGTCGAACGAAAAGTGTCACCACCTGCGCCACTCGGTGCTGTTCCTAAATTAATTGTTTGAATAGCCATATTTTTCTCACTAAAAAGCCCCAACGAGTGGGGCGTGAAGTTGATTAGATTTAAGGGTAAAAAACTTGGGTAAAGGTTGTTGAGATTTGCCACATGCCAGCGCCTAATGATACCAATTGATATTCACCAGCTTTGACACGAACCTCGCCATCTAAGGGTGAATCCCATAGAAATGAATCAGCACCCTTATGATCATCAAAAAAGGCCTTAATCTCTCGAATTAAAGCCTCTTTACCATTTTTAGAGAATTGCCAAACACCTGACTTATTGTTAATCCCCACCGATGCATTTTGTTCATAACCATCACCAAATTTGCTGGTTAAGACCTTAAATGTATTGGATTGAGAGTTACCTTCAAAGTTTTGGCAGTGCGTGAATTTACGGTTGCTCATTTAGATAATAATCCCCCTTGGCGTTTCTCTTGAATAATCACGGCTCGTACAGCATTGCCAATCGCATCACCAAGTTGCTTTTGGTTTTGAGTATTACCACCTGAAGTATTTACGCCTGAGTCGGTGACGTTTACTTGGATTGAGACGTCTCCACCTCCACCGCCATTATTAATCATATTGGTAAGTGCTTTATTGTCTTGTGGATTTAAGACACGCTCACCCTTGCTTAATAACCATGTGCCTTCTTCAGGGACATTAGCGATACCATCGTGGGCCATACCAGTTAAGGCAACACCTTGGATTGCAGACATTAGATCATTTGTTTGAACGACTGTAGCTGCTGCCGCTGCCATTTTCTGCCAAATGGTTGTATTGGCTGGATCATTCCAAGCTGCCATTACTGCGCCTTTAGCATTCAGAATCGCACTCGATAAAACAAAGGCTTTCTGCATTGCAAACGCAACTTTATAACCCGTACTCTCCTTATCACCATAAGCATCAAACATTGACCCCATCATCCCAAACATTGCGCCATATCCTGCCAAGGATGCGGCTTGAGTTTGATCTTCAAGGTCTCGATGTTGTTGGTCATAGGTTTGCGCCAGTGCAAGTTTTGCATCTTGGTATTCTTGCTCGATCTGAAGTAATTTATCCTTCTTCTCTTGCTCACTCAAAATGTCACTTTTGCTTATTGCTAAAGATCCAGTATTTAAATCATCACCAAGTTGAGAAAAACCATCCTGCTGCTGTCTATTTAAATCCCATTTCTGATAAGCGAGTGGACTTAAAGAAGATTGAGCAATTGCCTCAACCCCTTTATCTCTTATTGAGTAAAGAGGATTATTGATGTTGTCGAATGCAGCTTGACGAGCAGCAATAATCTCTTGTGTTGCTTGATAATCAGCTTTTACTCGATCATCACCAGCTTTAATGTAGTTTTCTACATCTTCCTGATAAGCTTTAGATTGCAATGCTAATAGGCGATCCCTTACCACTGGATCGTTGGCAAATTTTTCTTGAATATCTTTAACCTGTTTAGTGTTATCATTTTCAAGTTTTTGCCAATCGTTGTAGAACTCTATGAGAGTTTTCTTTTCGTCTTCAAGTTTTTTTAGTGCTGCAGTTGCTGAATCTACACTTTTAAAATAGTCATTAACTGTATAACTGGCGTCAAATTTTTGTCCACTTGCACCAGCCATATAGCTCATGACTTTGCCTGAATACTCACGTGTTTCCTTAGGCATGGGTCGATCAGCAAAATATCCCTCTTGCCATTTACCCCCAACTTTTTTCATGCCAGAACCATACTTTAAAAAGTTCTGCATATTGCCCTGACCCCAGTTATAAGCTCTTAGGGCATTTTCAAGGTCACCATCAAACATTTTTAATAAATCTTTAAGGTATTTGGATGCGCCCCTATAACTGGATTCAACACTCTTAATGTCAACTTTATACTGATCTGCTGTAGTAGGCATAAATTGCATTGGGCCACCTGCACCCACTGGGCTAGTGGCAGTATTGCTATTTGGTGATTCAACCATATTTACAGCTGACAACAACCCTTTTGGTAATTTATTGACTGTTTCCAATGCTGTCGCATTTGCCTTTAATGCGTTGGAAGCAACTAATGCATTAACTTTTAAGGCTTTTGATTGCTCCTCAAGCTGCTTATTTTGAGCTTTAATCGCATCAGCTTTGGCATCCTCTGTATCTTTCATTTTTGCAGATATATCTGCAATCTTCTTCATCTCAATGCCAGTTTTAGAGTGTGCAAGGGTTGGATCAAAATTAAGTGCTTTTAGAACTGCCATTCGTTCTGCAATTTGATTTTCACTAAACCTCATTTTCTGCATTTGTGCTCTAGCAGCCATTTCCTTAATGTTCGATAAGGCGGTTTTACTATATTCAGCATAAGCCTTTTTAGTTCCTTCAATGGCGCTCTTTTCTCGCTCATGTGCTGCCGTTCGCTCATCTGTAGATTTCACTGAGTTTCCAGTTAATCCATTTAGTTCCTTAACCTTACCAGCAAGAAGATTCACTTCTACTTTAGACTTGTCTGTTTTGGTAGCATAGTTTTGCAAACTGCTCAGAATACTGTTTGGTAATTCAGCTATACCATTAAACCGCTTAACAGCATTTGTTGCTGAAATTTGGTTTAGTGAATAATCTTTAATTACTTTATTTAGGTTAGTAATTTGCTGTTCACTGCCACCATTTAATCTTACATATTCAACTTGAGCTTCAAGAGAATCAACAAGACCGTTTTTTAAGTCTAGAAAGTCTTTAGTTGCGATTTTAGTTAATTCAGATTGAGTTGCTATTTGTTGGTTTAACTTTTCATTAACAACAGTGTGAGCACCTGATGTCTGAGACAGTAAATCTAAAGCTGTTTTATTTTGATTGATATTTTTTCTTGCATCAGCTACAGCACCCGAATACTCAACAAGTTTATCAATCTGATCTTGAGAAAACCTCCCTGAAATTACCATTTTTTGCAAAATAGCACTTGCATCACCAGCACCAGTTTTAATGGATTCAATAGCCTGCTTATATTGAACATAATCATTACCAGAGATTTTAAACAGTTCTTTTTGAAGATAAGCAAATCTAGTCATTGAGCTTGCTGCATCATCAATTGAATCATTTTGACTATCAATCTCTTTACGCAAACGAACACTTTCAACCTGAGCTTGTACAGAATTTAACTCTAGATATTTCTTGGTTAAATTTTCAACTGAGTCAGATTGAGTTGCTAAGGACTCTTTGACCTCTTCTGCACTACTGCTCAAATAATAAAAAGCCGCAGCTGTAGCGGCTATAGCAATACCCATAGGACTAAATAAGGTCATTAGTGCAGCTTTACCTAACGCTAATCTACTTGTAACTGCTGCTTGAGCTGTAAGTGCGGCAGATAATCTTGCTGAAGATGCACTTTGTGCTGTTTCGGCAGCAGCGATTTCTAGCGCAACCTGTGCTTGTAATTGTCCAAGTTGAGCCATACGAGTCATGGTTGCCATGCGACCCTGATTCGTAATCTGCTGTGATAATCTAACTTTTTCAAGTTCGATTTCAGCCATGATTTGCGTATGCGTTGCTTTGGCGTTTATTAATGTGATTTCAGTGCTTCGAGCCTCTGCAGTTGCAGATGCTACTTCTGCCTGAGTTGCAGCAATGTTTGCTTGTCTTTCTGAAAGAGTCGCATGAATTTTCGCAAACAACGAGTATGTTGCATTCGTTGCGGACACTGTCGCGCCTACCATTGCTTTTGCTAAAACCCCAACTGCAATAGCCGCACCTGTGTTGGCAATCGGCTCAATATTATCAGCAACCATTTTTATAGATGATGCTAAAGTTTTTGCCGCCCCTGAGCCTGAACCAGCCTCACCAACAAATTTAGTGACAGAATCATTTAACTGTGTAAATGATTGAGCAATTGTAAAATCTGTTTTAGAAAATAGATTGTCTACAGATGTTTTGGCATTATTAAGGGCTTTGATTACAACATCACCAGTTAATTGGCCTTCGCCTGCCATTTTACGCAGTTCGCCAATGTTTACCCCTAAGCCTGTTGCGATTGCTTTTAATAATGCTGGGGCTTGTTCTGCGATACTGTTAAATTCTTCCCCACGCAATACACCTGAAGCTAAAGCCTGTCCGAACTGCATCAACGCTGCTTCTGCACTCGCTGCGCTCGCACCTGAAATTGAAATGGCTTTTGAAACCGTATCAGTCAATGAAGCTGTTTGCTGCATGGTGATACCAAGACGTGAAGAGTTTTCAGCAAAACGTTGATAAACTTGCGCAACCGAACCCCAAGATTGCGCTGTGGCTTGAGCGATATTAAAGGTATCTTGTGTTGCAGTACTTAACTCTTGCTGAGAATTAGTAACAAGCTTTAATCTGTTTTGTAAGTTTGTATAGCTATCTGTATAAGCAATAACTTGATGAATTGAGAATGATCCTAATGCTGCAACTGCTAACCCTTTTATTGCTTTAGTTGCGCCATTTGTGCTTTGCTCAATACGTCCTAATTCTCGACTAGCTGTATTGGAAGCGTCACGCATACCCTGAGTAAAATTGCCTGTACGACAAATCAAATCAAGTGTTAATGATCCTAGTTTTGTTGCCATTTTCATTTCCTCTAGGCGTAAAAAAACCGCCTAGTGGCGGTTTGGTTAACTTTTAAATCCAGCTTTTCTGCAGGCAAGATACCACCTGTTTACAAATTCATTTACAGCTTCATCTTTCATTGTGCTTGAAGAGTATTTTCTAGTTTGATAAGCATCAATAATTATATTGTCTAGAATTTCTTTAAGATCAGGTGGTACATTCTCAATATTTTCATAAAGCCTATTTATATTAACTCCATCCTGCCTAAGCTCCATGATAACTTTTGTTTTCTCAGATAGTGTTTTGCAAAAATTTTTATTAACATTTGTTTCTGCGAAACAAAATGATGGAGTAAGCCCCATAATTAATATCAATAATATTTTACCCATACCCCACCCTAAATTATATATTTAGACCAAGATACTAATTATTGGGTTAAAAAGAAACCTCCCGAGGGAGGTTAGATTTACTCTGCACAAAGGCTTTCCATGTAATCCTCAAGCGTGACTTCATCTTTCTGTATTTTGCTTTCTTCATGAGGCATATAGTTAAACGCATCAATCAAGTGCCTGTACTGTTCTGAAGTATTATTTCTTGCATAAAAAGCCATCATATTGCCAGCCGCTTGCTCAATCCGACGACCAAAAAATAGAGATCCATATTTTTTACGATAGGATCTCCATAACATCAATTCAGGGTTTGAGATATTGGCTTTGGCTTCAGTTATTGTTCTTCCACCGATGCCGTTGATGACAAGCTCACACCAGAATTCTTCTCCTTGGTTGAGATCCAATTCTTTCCCGAGAAGTTCACCACCGAATCAGCTGCTTCATATAGGGCATCAATCACTTCTGATGAAACTAAACCTGTGTCATTAATTTTTGGGAAGAATTTAGTTTTTTCATCTTCATAAATGATTTGATGAAGTAAAGCTTTACGGTACTGATCAACAGTTAGCCCAGTACTATTTTTCACCTTCCAAACATCGGTTGCAGTGGCCACTTCATCATGGGTGAGAATCTTTACAAGTACTTCCCCTGTAAATTCTTTGCCCTCTAAATCAAGAAATTTAATGGTTTTCTCAACAAAAGTACCAATGCCTACAGCCTTTTGAGTGGCTTGTAATGTCAACTTAGCCATTATGGTGTCACCTCACGACGAGTCATAGTTACTTTTGAAGTACGAACAATGGTGAAGTCATAGTTAATGACTGCATCAACTTCAATATCGTTTGGTGCAGTATCATTCATATAACCTTTAAATGACCACCAGTTACGATCTTCAGGGAGATTAATTCCACTTCCAACCGTGTAAGTTGGTGGTGTTTTTGAATGGCTTGATCCAACATACCAGTCTTTAACTTCACCAGATTCAGCAATTTTCAACAATTCGATGTGACTTGCATTTTCATCATCTAAATTGATACCAATACCTGCCTCACCCGGATCACGAATCCCACGGACATATTGCTTACTTTCCGCATCAAGACAAGTGACATCAATCTTCCCGAAAGAATCTTGACCAAATTTAAAGTTTTTAGGGCAGACAAAACGAACAATCGCCCCGTTGACTACAGTGAATACTTGCGTACCCTGCGTTTTAGTTTCTGCCATGAGTAGATCTCCTCTTTAGGCATAAAAAAACCTCCAATTAAGGAGGTCTAGGTTAAAAATTCTTTATGTTTAGTGTTTATCTATCAAACCACCAATTTGCATCAAAACCTCTTCCAAAAATATTGGTATCAGCAACACGTTCGACATGGTTCGAATGTAGGTTTGTGATTGTACAAAGCGGATCTAATACAGCACTGATTGCTTTTCTAATACTTGAGGCTCTGGTTGCCTGTGTGTCGTAAACAACCAATTGATAAGTTAGATGATCAATCTTTGGTGGACAATCCAAATTGTGATTAGGTACACCGCCTACCAAAGACCAAATTACATAAGGAAATTTTGTTCCATTTGGCGCAATATCTTCATAGATTCGATTGTTAACTAATGCAACAACATCAGGTGACGATTGCAGTGTTTTGAATATAGGTAAAATGTTCATGATCCACTCGCTAAAGCTTTGTCAATTTCGTCATTCAACATTTGAACAAACTTGTCTGTTACAGGCTCGATATTATTGGCCAGTGCTGGACGCATGAATGGTACGGCTGGATTATTTACAGATCCAAATTCAACCCAACGCCAGTGCCTTGTATCACCACCACTTAAATTAGGTGGGTTAGGGTTTGAGAATGACGCACCACCTCTCACACCAACTCGGATTTTAATATCACTGAAGTTTCTTGTTTTCCCACCTTGCACACTAATGTTTTTCCAAATCTTCTCGCGTGTTTCAGGATCATCAATCAACTTGGCATTATTACGCGCTGAATCACGAACGATATTCGCGGCTTGTCTTAATGACTTGCGAACCATTGATTTTACTTTGCGCGGATTATTGAGGCGTTCTAGCTTGGATTGGAGTTGTTCAAGTCCTTGGATGTTGAATTGAATATCTGCCATATCTACCCCAATAGTTTCAACTCAAAAGTCACATAAATTTCAGCGTTTTCATTGTCAGGTTTAGGTGGTGAAACAATCTGAAAAGTCTGATCTTTCCATAACACGCGCATTTCAGTGGTGATATCGGTACGTTTGCGAATCTTTAAGCGCGCATTCGTTTCTGATCCTGCTGCTTTGGCATTTATTGTGTCTTTTACAGATAGGAACTCAACCTTAGACCATAGCTTTTTGTATTCAGACCAAATAGGCTCAAGTTCATTGTTATATTCATCAACTGGCGTGATTTTGTGTTGGATGGTAACTCGGTGGAGTAGTTCGCCTGCTCGCTGTCCCATAATTCACCTCAAATCGCAGTAGGTTTTCGATAATGAAACAATAAAGACTGCACAGGCATTGGAAGATAATTACCGTTTACTGGTGTTTCACTCTCAGCATTACGGTGCTTATCCCAAAATCCACATAACAATAAAATGGCTTGATGAATTGCCTTGGGATATTCAGATTCAAACTCATCTGTGATGTAGTTTTTAACCACAGAATCCGCTGCGTCCAAATAACCCTGTAACATCAAGTCATTGTCATCATCGTCATAGCGCAAATGCTCTTTTAGGGTTTCTAAGCTAACAATACTCATTCATCACCCCATTTCTTTTGAGCTAATTTGAAGTTTTCATGATTAAATTCGCCAGAATGAGCCTTTTCGCAATGCCAGAGTGAGCCATTCTTAGTGACGAAATCACCCACCTCATAACTAGATTTTTGACTAAAAACACCTTTATAAAGCGATTTTGGTTCTGCTACAGGCTGTTTTGATGTGTCAGATTTACCAAATGGATCGTCTTTAGCATCTCGTTTGGATAATGCTTCTAGTGAGAAGTTCTGCTGTTGCATATAAACCGTGTCACCACCCTCTAATGGCTGATAACCAAGCTTTTGACGCGCTTCATTAGGTGTCATGATTGCAGCACCAACACCCTCTTTAAGTCGATTCATTTGGCTGGTTGAATCCATTCGAATGAGAGTTTCAATATCAAAAAAAGATTCAACATTAAAGGATTCAAGATTCAAACCTTCATCGAGTAGATTTTCACGAGATTCAACATAACTCTGCAGACAGTCAGAAAAGTAAGTCTCATTTTGATCACTAATCTTTACTGAGGTATTCACATCAACTAAGCCAATTTTGTAAGGATGCACATTAAATGCAACACATACAGTACGCGCTGACATCTCTAATTGTTCCATCATCTGAGCTTCTGCGGCTGACATAGTAATTGGCTGGTATTTTAAATCGTCACCCAGTACAGCAGTTTTTCCAATATTTTGCCCTGAATAGTTTGCATTCCATGCTGCGCCGATTTCTTTTGCCTTTGCTTCTACAATAGGACCTGGTGCAGTCAAAATACCACTTGGTCTACTCATATTGCCGAAGAATCGGCTTGAGTTGCTTTGAATATTTAATCCAATACCAGCAGCTACACCACATGCAATCAATGGTGATAATCCTACAAGCGGATGATACAAGCAGTTAATACGATCATGGATTATTTCAGAGGCTGGCAAAATTGTTGATTCAGTTTGATTAAGTTGATCAGTGCCAAGTTGGTAAAATACGTTGCCTTTATCATCTACAAGCGGTTTAACATGATCAGGATTCAGAACCAATAATCGAAAGATATTCCCGAATGCATCTCGTTGTTTTAAAACATACGCATTTCCCCGACGTAAAAGAGATGTTGTCCAAAATTCATTGAATTGCTGCCAAGTTTGATACTTATTTGGCTTTTTGAACAAGCTTAATTCTTTAGGTATATCAACATTGACAAGAACGCCATTTTGCATTCGCTTTAAAAGAATAGGCATTTTCCCCATGTCTTTACTAATCAGCGAAATACAAGCAAATACAGCATAGAATGCAGACATATCTTCAATAGATAGCTCATCATTCTTCTGCCAAGCACCAGAATAAGGCTCGTGTATAAATAGAGATGTCCAACCACCGCCCGAATTGACAGACGATAGCGATTTTTTACGAAATAGTCTGTCAAAAAATCCCATTTTATCCGCCTTTATTCTTCAGTTTTAGATGGTTTTGCCTTCGGTACTGGCTTCTTTTGTTCTTGGTAATTCTCAGCAATATTCAGTTTCACAAGTACATTCGCCTGAATATCTGGAATTTCCTTCACATCACCGACTTTTGAATCATGAGTTTCTTTTAAATATTTAATTTTCATAGACTGTTCCCATAGCTAAACATTTTGATTGCTTAGATATGAAAACAGCCCCAATTAAGGAGCTGTTTTTTTAAGTTCGACTTAGGGCTTATTAAGCACCACCACCTTGACTTGAGTAATCGATAAATGCAGATGCAATTGCACGACGTTTAGCCCAAGTAATAAACTTCTCTACACGAATGGCAAACTTGTTTTCTTGCCATAAGTTGTGTGTGGTTGAGCCATCCGTAAGTGTTGCTTGATCGCTATAAGCAACATCAACGCCACCATCTTGAGCAATCAGTAATTCACTCATTTTCACAAGAATTACTTTATCCCCTACTGATTGAGAGGTAACTACTGGAATACCCAATAATGTGCGTGCAGCACCAGCAAAGGTCATGCCGTTAAAATACGTATTCCCTAAAGGATCACGAAGCAAAGCATATTGCATTGCGCGAGTTTCGCTCATTAAGAAATAAGCATTGTCAGTGCTTAAGTTTGCTGTAATGAAAGTTTCGATTAACTTCAATAAGTCTGCTTCGATTTGCGCAGCAGTTGTGCCTGTAGACGTAATTGCAGTCACGCCATTTAATACACCTGCAGGAGTGGTATCGGTTTGTGCTTGTGCACCAAGGAAAGTTGTATCAATTAATACTTTCGTTGCTTCAATCAAATCATTTAATACAAGCTGGTCAATTGCTGGATCTGCTCGACGAAGAAGTTCTTGCGTGTAAACAGTGATTGCGGCAAGTTTATGCTCTTTAATTTCAATACTGCCAAAAGTTGGATTGGTTAAAGGCTTTTTCTGACCTTCACCCACCCAAGAAGCGGTACCACCAGTTAATTGTCCGTTAATTTTCACATTAAATGGAACAGAGCGAAAACCTTTCAATTTATCAAAGATTGTCGCATTACGAAGCAATTCAAGGAAATCACCCTTATATGTATCTTGCTGAACTAAAGGTGCTGCAAATCCAGCATCAGTCGTTGTACCAAGTGTTGCTTTCTCAATATACTGAATCGTATCTTGGCTATAACCAAGTTGTTTTGCAGCTTCCACAACTGTAAGAATGTTGCCTTGCTTTTGCTCATGGCAAGCAAGCATTTTTGCGCGGGCAAACTGAGCGAACGGAACACCTTTTGGAAGATTTGACGAAGTAGTAACAACCGTTTTAGTTGTTTTGCCTTCTGCAGTATCTTTGGCGCCTTGTTCAGATTGACCATCAACTGGTGTAGCTGTTTTCGCAGCTTTATCTGCTTCTTCAATCTGTTTGCGAACACGGGCAATATTCTTTTCAATTGCTTCGATTTCTTTTTCAACAGCCTGAATCGCTGCTTCTGTATCTTCATCAGGAGTTTGACCAGCATCTAGTGATTTAGTCATATGCCCTTGAAGTTCAAGATTCTTAGCAGCCAAAGCATCAAGAAGCTGTTTTAAATATTTATTCATACTAATTTTACTCCACCCTTTGTTGGGCTATTAAGTTTTACAATTACGTGTTTTTGCTCAGATGAAACGCCATCTGAAACGGTTTTCTGAGGTTCTTTGCCCAACGCGGCTTTGTATTCCTCGAAAGCTTTTGAATAATCTGTCGCACTCTCTCGATTGCATGGAATTGTCACAAGTGAAAGCTCGTACCACTCCCAGTCGTTGAATTGGATGCCACCACCTTTGATGAATTCGGCTTGCTCCCAATCAGCCAAGAAGCCCACAGATAGACCTTTGACTAATCCATATTTAAGGCTTTGATAGGCTTCATCGACTCGGGCTTTTAAGTTGCCTTCTTCAGCAATTTCAGGAAGATGAATTTCAACTTCAATGCCTTTATCTGTGACTTTGGCATCAATTACCTGACCAATTGGTGCACTATGTTCATGATGAAAAAGTAATGGCAGTGGCAATTCAAACTTGGCACCACTCGGAACCATGATGTCTTTTGCTCGATCTGAATTAGGTGTGCTTGCTATACCTTTAAAGGTTCGCTTTTCATCATTTGTGCTCTTAATTTCAAAAGAGCCAAATGATTTTTTTAGAGCTGGCATCTGGCTCTCCTTAAAATGAAAAACCGCCAATTAAGGCGGTTATTGAGTTGGATTTATTTATACAAAATGGACGCTGTATTTCTCAGGCTCACCAGCTAAAGCTAATATTCGATTAATCCCCATAAGCAAACACACAGCTCCATCAATCTTGAAGATGTTTTTCTGTTTACGGGGATAATCATTGTTGTTTGCGTCTGGTTTGCTGATCACATTGCCAACCATCCAAGACAGAATAGGATTTCCGTCATGATGAAATCGACCTGAAGCAATTGCAGCGACAAGTTCTTTCATTGGTGGTGAAAAGTTTTTAGTGTTCTTTGCTACTTCAACAGCTTCAAGACCACTATCATTAATCTGTTTGGCAATTAAACGTGCACCCCAGTTGTCGTAAGGAACCTCAATAACTGAAAGACTTTTCGAATCAGAGATTAAATCCGAAGCCACTAAATCTAAATCAGTTTCAGCACCCTCATGAACATCTAAAAGCCCCATGTTGTCCCATTTCTGGTACCGATCTAAAAGTGCTTTTTCATCACCTTCAAATACTGTTTCATGTGGCAAATAGAAGTTTGGTGAAATACAGTAGTAATGCACCTTTCCATCTATGATTCGCCAAAACAAATTGATTCGCGCACAAATATCGATCTTTGATGCCAAATCTAATGGCATCACACATTTATCTTCAGCAAAATCACTAAGCTTTAAGGTTTTATCTGAACAAGCATTCCACTTTTCCATATTGAAGTACTGCTCACGCGCAGAAACCCAAATATTTAAATGCTTAGTCTTGAATGTATTTTGACGAGATGGATTATTTATTGCCTTACGTTGCTGTGACTCAAGGTAATCGCCATAAACAGAAACATCGTAATTTGGATTGGCCTTGGCTAATACCTTGGGATCTGTCCAATCATCACCCTCATCAATGGTCCATATAAATCCAAACAACTCATCATCTGGCACTGTTCCTAGCAACATGTCTTGAATACGTAAACGCAAGTCGTGACAAGGACCATCAATATTGAAACCTGATGTTGTAATAACAAACATCAATGGCTGACGACGCGCCCCCATACCTGTTTGCATGGTGTCATATTGTGCATTGGTTTGATGCTCATGATATTCATCAATAATGGCGCAATGTGGTGATTGACCATCTGGTGGATCACCCACTATGGTTTCAAACAATGAGCCATCATCTGGAATTTCTAGACTACCAGCATTTATCTGTATTCCCGCAGCTTCAACAAAATCAGGTGAACGTACTGCCATTAATCGCGCTGGTTTAAATACTTCCCATGCTTGTTTTTCAGTTGTCGCGCCAGCGTAAACCTCACTGCCCGATTCACCATCATTGGCAAACATATTGAGAGCAACACCAGCTGCAATTGCTGACTTACCAATTTTACGTGGAATTTCCCAATAAGATTCCCTGAATCGACGATAACCATCCTTTTTACGAACCCAGCCGAAAGTACAAGCAATTCCAAATTTCTGCCAAGGCTCTAGTCTTAGCTTCATTCTTTTCATTGCCCACTCACCTTTTGTATGGGGCAACAATTCAATGAAAGCTATCTTTTTTTCAGCTAATTTAGGGTCAAATTTATATAAAAAATCTTTATTTTTACTATTTTTTAAGTCATTTAAGTGGCGTTCACAGGCTAATTTAACCCATTTACATGCAGGGATTTTATTTAAAACGACTTGCTTAGCCCACTTATTTGCAATATCAACATTCGGGAAAGCTGTCATTTAATGGCCTCACTACATGTTCATTACCTCTGCGAATGGGTTGTTCTTAGGCTTTCCACCACCACCCAATAAGCGTGTACGTGATGCAGGGTCTAGACCTAACATTGAGCCAAATTGAGCGATTTGCTTTGAAGCTTCATTGACAGCAGTTAAAGCGGGATTTTTAACTCTGCCTGATTCTGTTTGTAAAGTAATTCCATATAAAACAACTTCGTGCTGAGCTTCACGTAGGTTGTGATAAGCCATACAAAACATTTCAACATTGTGCATATCTGTAAGTTTTAATATTTTTCTTTTTAGCAATTCAGGAATAATAGACTTCCACATTGTGACCGCTTGATCCATGTGCTCTAAGTGAAACGGTACATCAATATCAAAAACATTATCAAAATCAGTATCACCAGTTGCTTTGACTTTTGGTTTCCGTCCTGCCCCTGCTACCGCATTTCGCCCACCCATGTCAAGACCCTCAATTTTTAATTTCGCATGCGTAAAAAAATGGTTAAGGGGGCGGTCATTTCGGCAAAAGCTTTGAACTTTTCACCTCCCCCTCCCTTATTTGAGAATAATTCTCATTCATTTGCAGTTTTGATTTTATGGCACGAGTCACACAGCGATTGAAGATTATCAATTGAATCCGTACCACCTTTGGCCTTATTCAATATGTGATCGACATCTGTAGCCTCAGCCAAACGTCCATCCTTTCCACACTGCACACACAGATAGTTATCACGCTTCAATACAACTTCACGCAGCTTACGCCATGCATGACCATAGCCTCGTTCTGTGGTTGATCCTGTTCGCTCTGGTCGCTTGTTCCAATTGCTACGTTTAGATGCATGATCATCGCAATAACCTTTCTGACTGCGTGACTTAACAAGGTTTGGGCAACCCCATTCACGGCATGGACGGGACATCATCATCACCAACTATCTTATTGATTCCGCACAATCCAATCTTGACGATTGCATGAAGCGGCTCATCTGGTTTATTCACAATCTCACAAGACAATTGATCAGCTAAAATCTCACCAGTTTCAGCATCATGAATAGCAACACACTTCTTATTGTTAGCTACTCGTTTCAATATCAAGGCTCTACTCATATCGCTCACCACCAAAGTCTGCACGAATCAATCCAATCGCCTTAAGATCCTCATCACTCAGTGCTTGCAATGAGATACCATCAGATAAAACCACAACCTTAAAATCATTATTGTATTTAGACCAAGCTGCCTTAATCTGAGTAGCATGTTCTGCATTAAGCCTTTCTGTTGTGGTCAACACTCCTAGCTTTGTATCACTAGGTACAGCTTCAAAATTAATGTTGATAACCTTAGGCCTTTGAAACCACTTCTTAATTGATTCAAACATACCTCACCCATCCAAATACACTGAACTCTCACTCTCACCATCTAAATCCAAATGCTCAAGCAAGTGATTAATCTGTGCTGCCTGTTCGTTGTTGATCTGAATGAGTTGATTGTTCTGTTCGATTACCTTGTAGCTTTGTTGCATCACTTGATTGTTCATCTCTACCAGCTTGACCAGTAAGGCGCTGCAAACACAACCGCATTCGTTCTTTTGCTCGTTCACTTTGCTTCCTTATCCATTCTCGACGTTGTTCACAGCCTTGGCATGTCATAATCTTCACCCAATAAAAAACCTCCCGAAGGAGGTTTAGTTATTAACCAACTAACTGCTTACGAAAGGAT
>NZ_JBIMBV010000034.1:0-19842 GCF_048551735.1 Acinetobacter legionensis | reverse complement strand
ATCCTTTCGTAAGCAGTTAGTTGGTTAATAACTAAACCTCCTTCGGGAGGTTTTTTATTGGGTGAAGATTATGACATGCCAAGGCTGTGAACAACGTAGACAATGGTTAGTAGAAAAAATAAAAGCCCTCACGGGCTTTCTCAAAAAAGATGCAACTGTTACCGCCTCATCTTTTAATCCTAATAAATAGGGGTGGCGTCCTTCGTTCTTTAGGTCTGCTAGGGTGTTACCTTGACGCAAACAGACCAGCTTAATAGCTGACCCAACGGCACGGACCCTGTGAAGTATAAATACAACCATCGGGAAGTCCTCGCCCATGCACTGACAATTATATCTTAGGAGATTCCTTTATGGAAGATATAGAGCTTCCGAAAGGGAGTGAGCCACTTGAAGATGACCGTCGTGAACGGTTAGCGCAAGAATACTTAAAATGCTTGAATATTGCCAAGGCTGGTGAATTAGCAGGGTATGCGGATAAGAGTACTTCGTGGAGGGCATTCGAACGTGATGAAGTTCAAGAACGAGTTGCATATTTAAGCGCTCAAAGATTGGAGCGCACCCAAGTAGATGCAGATTATGTTTTAAGACGTTTGGTTGAGATAGATCAGATGGACGTTTTAGACATTATGGATGACTCTTACAACTTCAAACCAATTGGTGAGTGGCCTTTAATTTGGCGTCAATACGTTTCCAATATAGAAAACATTGAGCAATTTGAAGGCTTCGGAGAAGATCGTGAACAATCAGGCTGGCTTAAAAAAATCAAATGGCCTGATAAGGTTAAGAATCTTGAGTTGATTGGTAAGCATGTGAGTGTTGGGGCCTTTAAAGATAAAGTTGAGCATTCAGGATTAGTAACAGTTCAGACAATATCTGATGTGATGGATGAGATAGGAGGCGATGATCTTTAAGGAGGTAAAATGCTCTCAAATAAACGAAGAGAACTCCTTAAAAATCGGTTCTGGCGCTTAAATAATCTTTATTTTGTAGAAGATAAAAACGGAAAATGTGTCAGATTTAAAATGACATCTGAGCAGTTAGAATACTTTGATGGTATGCATGACCGAAATGTCATTCTTAAAGCTCGTCAGCTTGGTTTCACCACAGAAGTTTGCATTATTCAGTTAGATCTAGCTCTATTTCATCACAAGCATTGCGCTTTGATTGCACATACTTTGCCAGATGCAGAACGCCTTTTTCGTAATAAAACCAAATATGCTTATGACCGCTTGACTGAAGATGTAAAGCAGGCGAATAAAGTTACCAAAGAAACAACCAGTGAAATCGTATTCAAGAAAGGTGGTTCCGTTACTGTTTCAACTTCATTTCGTGGTGGAACGCTATACAGCTTGCATGTTTCAGAATTTGGGAAGATTTGTGCAAAGCATCCTGATAAAGCAAAAGAGATTGTTACTGGTGCATTTGAAGCTGTACCACTTGGTGGTCGGATTACTCTTGAAAGTACTGCAGAAGGACGCAGTGGTTATTTCTATCAATATTGCCAAGACGCTGAAAAATTAAAACTTCAAGGTAAAACTTTAAACCCATTAGAGTGGAAATTCTTTTTCTTCTCATGGTGGAAGAACTCTGAATATCAAATCCCAGCAACAGAGATATCGGAACGATTAAAGGAATACTTCTCAGATTTAAAAGTTAAGCACAATATTCACACCACACCTGAACAACAGTCATGGTATGCATCCAAAGAAAAGACTTTGGGTGATGACATCAAGCGAGAATATCCAAGCATTCCATCTGAGGCATTTCAGCAATCAGTTGAAGGCGCATATTACAAGAAGCAATTTAAATTCTTATATGCAAATGGTCGAGTTGGTGAGTTACCAAGTAATGATCATTTGCCAGTAATGACCTTTTGGGATTTAGGCGTTTCAGACTCAATGGCAATTTGGTTTATCAGGAAAATTTCTGATGAATGTTATCAAGTCATTGATTACTACGAGAACTCGGGTGAAGGCTTAAGACATTACTTTAAAGTGTTGAAAGATAGAGGCTACACATATTCAAAACACTACGCACCACACGACATCAAAAACCGTTCTTTAACAGGTGATGCTAAATCTCGTCTAGATATCGCTAAAGAAGGTTATGAAATCGATGGTGAAATCTATTCCGTTCGATTTGAAGTGGTTGAAAGCATAGGTGTGATGGATGGTATAGAACAGACTCGTGAGATCCTTAAATACTGTGAGTTTGATGAAACCAAGTGTGAAGAAGGTATTTCTCATTTAGAAAACTATCGTAAAGAGTGGGATGACAAAAAAGGGTGTTGGAAAGATAAACCTCTGCATGATCATACCTCTCATGGTGCTGATGCATTCCGCATGTTTGGTGTAGCGATGAATAAGGTAAAACCAGTAACAACTCTAGATATACCAATTTTTGGAAGAAGAAGATGACAGGTGTAACTTCAAAGCATCCTGAATATATTAAAAACATTGAAACTTGGACAAAAGTTGATGATGTTTGTGATGGTCAGGATGCAATTAAGAAAAAGGGTAAAACATATTTACCAGTGCCTGTCACTTTTGGTGATGGGGATGAAGATCGTTATAAAGAGTATTTAGATAGAGCAGTATTTTATGGTGCGACTGGTCGAACTTTAATTAGTCATATCGGTTCGGCATTTAATAAGTTGCCTGATTTTAAAAGACCAGATGAGCTTGAGTATTTGGAGCGAAATGCAGATGGTGCAGGACGTTCTATTTACCAAAGCTCACAACAGATGTTGCGATTGATCTTAAAGCATTATCGTTGTGGTGTTTATGTCGATTTCCCACAAGTGGAACCTAGTCGAAATCGGGCTGAAGATAAGCAAAAGAATGCATTCCCAATGATTCACACATTGAAAGCTCAATCCGTTATTAATTGGGATTTTATTATTGTTGGAAATCAGAAAAAACTTTCCATTGTGGTTATAGAGGAAGCTGTTTCTACTTTAGATATTGATGGATTTGGTCGAACCAATGAAACACAGTATCGAGTTTTGCGTTTAACACCAGGTGAAAGTGATTTTATTTATTCTGTACAAATTTATAAGCGGAATGATAAAGAGGTTTTTGAGGCTGGTCCGCTTTATTACCCCACGGATTATCATGGTAAGCGTTGGAATTATATTCCATTTACATTTTGTGGTGCGATAGATAATACGGATGAAATTAATAATCCACCACTACTAGAGCTTGCAGATTTAAACCTTGCTCATTATCGTAATTCTGCAGATGTTGAAGAATCAGGATTTATTGTTGGGCAGCCTATTGTTTCTATGCCGAATATTACCCCTGATCAATATGAAATCATTAAAAAGGACAAGTTAGCGATTGGTGCTCGTAATGGATTTCCAACAAAAGTTGAAATTTCCCAAGCGAGTGAAAACAACTTGGCCAAGCAATTAATGGCTGATAAGTGGGTACAAATGAAAGAAATGGGTGCTCGCTTAATTGAGGTGGGGTCTGCTAATAAAACTGCTACACAAGCAGATAATGAGGACTCTTTGCAGCACTCAGTTGTTTCACTGGCAGTGTCTAATATCAGCGAAGCATTACAAATGGCGTTACGCTGGTGTGCTAAGTTTGCATTGCCCAACCATGACATTAAACCAGATGAGCTGACTTACGTTATTTCTCAAGATTTTAATAAGCAGAAATATAGTGTAGAGCGCTCAAGATTGATTTTGGAAATGGTTCAGGGTGAATTGTTGCCGCCAGAGGTTCTTTACCAGTATGAGCAATCTGGAACATTCTCAGATGCAAAATGGGAAGAGATAGAAAAGAAGATTGAAGAATATCGCATGAGTAAGCCACTAGCTGGTTATCAGCCATATCAAGGTGTAGAAAATGAACGATCAGGCGGTGCAAACAGCAATACTTGATGCCTTAAATCAACATAACTCTTATCTTCAAAGGCTCTCTTCATCTTCGCTTAATGAAATCTTAAATAAGTTCGATGGCTTATCTATCGAGATGTTAAATAAGTTACGCGATTTGCTGGATGACCTGAGTGAATCTGAAAAAGCAGCTTTAGCTGGTGGTAAATATACAACCCTATCTTTGAAAGAAATTCAGGGGGTGATAATGGGTTGGCAACAATCAATATCCATAACACTTCCTGAAATATTTACAGCTTCAGCAGTTGCTTTAGCTGTTCATGAGGCTGGATTTGTTTACTCCTTAGCTGATAAGAAAAGACCTGAATTGGAAGGTGAGAAGCTTTTCAATAAAATTCGGAAATTACCATATGCTGAAGGTCAATTGATTGATCTTATTTTTCCCAATATTGCAGAGGGTGTTAGAAAAAAGGCAGAATATGTAATACGTGATGGGATTTACCAAGGGCAGACAACTCAACAGATTATTCAAAGAATAAAGGGTACTAAAAAACTTAATTATTCAGATGGTTTGCTTCATCAGACGCGAAATGCAATTGATGCTGAAGTTAAGACCGCTCGCGCCCATGTGAGCAATATTGCCTATTTAGATACTTGGAAGGCACTTGGCTTTGAATATACAAAAGATGTTGCAACACTGGATGGACGTACAAGCCTAGGTTGTGCAGCCAAAGATGGACGCGTACAGCGAATTGGTGATGGACACCAAAAACCACCTTACCACCGCCGATGCAGAACAGTTCAAATTGGCTGTGATAAAGAAGGTGGTCTAGAGGGTGTGAGGCCATTTGTTGCAGATAATAGACCTGTTAAAAACATTCCAAAAGATCAGCGTGACGGTAAAATTGGGCAAGTTGATGCAAATACGACCTATAAAGAGTGGTTTGCAAGGCAAGACGATACATTTCAGCGTAATCTTCTCGGTAAAACAAGGTTTGAATTATATAAATCGGGTGAGTTTCCAATTGATAAATTTGTTGATCCATTAAGTGGTAAGAAATTCACTATTGCTGAATTAAGGCAAATGGATGAACAAACGTTTAAGGAGTTGGGGTTATGAGCGGTGATAAGAATTGCGAGCGAATGTTGGTTGTAAAGCGTCATCCAAAATTCAAACATAAACTCACTCTTTGTGATGAGGAAACAGGGCAGCCACTAAGCGGATTGATTGATATTAAGATTGAGAGTTCAGCAGATGCTCCAGCAAAGCTCATTGCTACTTTTGAAGCATGGGGATCGACTGGAATACGCTTTGAAGATGATTTTCGACAAACGTTTTAAATAAAGATTCAAATCACAGCACCTACCAAGGTGCTTTTTTATTGCCTGCAATTCAGATGAATAGGGCGCAACGAGCGGATGCTCACTCAAATATAGGGTCGGATGACTTATGAAACTTAAGACAGTAACTATCGAAAACAAGACGTATGCAGAAGTGAATGATCAAGGCTTGCCTATATACATTCATGATGATGGCAAAGAATTAGCACATGATGCTCCACAAACAGTGGCAAAAATTGCTCAACTGAATGGTGAAGCTAAAACCAATCGTGAGCGATATGAAAAAGCTGAGTCATCACTTAAAGCATTTGAGGGTATTGAAGATCCAGCTGCAGCTAAAAAAGCTTTAGAAACTCTTAAAAACTTTGACGATAAAAAACTGGTGGATGCCGGTGAAGTCGAAAAAATCAAATCTGAAGCAATCAAAGCTGTAGAAGAAAAGTACGCGCCAGTTGTTCAGGAGCGTGATGCATTTCAAGCACAACTGCATAACGAACTCATTGGCGGTGGTTTCGCTCGTTCTAAGTTTATTCAAGACCAAGTGTCTGTACCAGCCGACATGATCCAAGCTCAATTTGGCAAAAGCTTCAAAATTGAAGAGGGCAAGGTTGTGGCGTATGGGGCTGATGGTCAAAAAATCTTTTCACGTACTCGCCCAGGTGAAGTCGCTGACTTTGATGAAGCTTTGGAAACTTTGGTTGGTGGATATCAATACAAAGATTCGATCTTAAAGGGCTCTCAGGCTGGCGGTGGTGGCTTTCAGGGTGGTGGTCAAGGCGGTGCGGCAAAATCACTAGCAGATTGCAAAACACGTGAAGAGAAAGTCGAATTTCTAAAAACAGTTAAATAATTAGGAGAAGCTCATGGCTTTTGATTTACAGGTTTTTAATAAACAAACCTATCTTGCTATGACTGAGTATATGGCTCAGGCAGTAGACAAATTTAATGAAGCATCTCAGGGTGCTATTCAATTAATCAGTAAGCCATTTTCGGGCGATTTTGATATTGAAGCCTCTTTTAAAGCAATTGATGGCTTGGTTCGTCGTCGTAATGCTTATGGCTCGGGCACTGTTGCTGCTAAACGCTTGCAACAAATGCTTGATGTCGCAGTTAAGGTGGCAGCAGGTACTCCACCAATTCGTTATGAAAAGCAGCAGTATTTGTGGATCATGCAAAATCCTGAACTTGCAGCATTAACAATTGGTGAGCAATTAGCAAAGGCAAAAATTGCCGATATGTTAAATGCAGGTATTTTAGGTGGCTCTTCTGCAATTGGAAGTGTTGCCGCTCTTGTGGAAGGTGATGGAACCACTGATGCATCCTTTCGTTTATTAAACAAAGGGGCTTCACGCATGGGGGATCGTTCAGGTTCTATCCGTGCTTGGGTAATGCATTCAATGACAATTCATAACTTGTATGACAATGCGTTAACCAATACAGAAAACCTTTTCCGCTACGATGGCGTTAATGTTATTCGTGATCCTTTTGGCCGTTTGTTTGTGGTGACTGATTCTCCAGCCTTGGCTGTTACAGACACAACAACCGTGTATAACACTCTTGGTTTAGTGGATGGTGCAATTGTTGTTAATGATAATAACGATTTCAATGCCGAACTAAACGCAATTACTGGTGGTGAAAACATCGAATACGAATACCAAGCTGAATGGACTTATGGTGTTGGTGTTAAAGGTTTTGCATGGGATATGGCGAATGGTGGTAAATCGCCGACAGATGCAGCAATCGGAACCCCAACAAACTGGGATAAAATCGCGACATCAGTTAAAGATACTGCTGGTGTCTTGGTGAAATCTAAATAAATTGAAGCCCCTTAATTGGGGCTTTATTTTGGGAAATAAAAAATGAAAGACAAGGTTAAGAAGTTATATTTCACCAATGATTTTAGCGCTAGTAATGTGCAGAAACTTCAGGGTGAAGGCTGGATCATTCGTAATGCTCAACTTGCAAAATCTGATTCATTTGTGGAAAAGGCTGACGAATATGGTGGTGATGTACCTGAGCGCTACAAAGCTAACATTGGAAAAGTTACAGTTGAACTAGATGTTCAAACACCCCCAGAACTTCAGCAAGCAATTGATGAAGCAAAAGCTGAGTGCGAGAAAGCAGTTGCTGAACGTGATGATGCTTTAGAGCAACTTCAAGCTGCTAAAGGTGAATTTATTGCATTCCAAAATAACATTGAAGCAATGAAAGCACAAATCACCGAATTGGAAGCAAACGCTGATAAAACGGATGAAGAAAAACCAAAAACTACCAAAACAAAATAGGTGAGTTATGAGCTTTATCACTATAGAAGATGCAAATCGTATATTGGGGAGCGACTTTGCGCCTGAAGGTGATAAAGCTCGTTTAATTCTATTGGCCAATACATGGATGAAGAATGAAATAGGTTTTGTTCCTGATCCAATAGATCCTTTATTGCAAGATGCAGCGTGTGAAATCGTAAAAGGCATTAAAGCTGGCATGATTTACGCTGGTACTTCTCGTCAAACAACAAGCGAACGAGTAAAAGCCGATACAGTTGAGGTTGAAGAGTCGTTTGTAGAGGGTAGTCGTGAAATTTCAGAATTTGAGCAGATTGCCAAAGCATTTATAAGCTCTCTAGATCTAAAGCCCAAAGGATTTACATTCAAGGTGTATCGCGGATGAGAGATAAGATTCAATCTAAAGTGGCTAAAGCCTTTAATACTAAGCTTGCAGATGCCGTCACTACTTTTACATGTTCTAAAGAAATCCAATCTGGTGATTTCGACTTTGAAACACAAACTTATCCTACAGTGACTGTTGAGCAATATTCAGGACGTGGTGTATTTGGCTCATATAAGCGTGATTTGGTAAAGCCTATTGATTACCAAATTGAAGATGTAAAAGCTACTGTGCTTCAAAATGAAGTAACTGGTGTGCCTCAGATTGATGATGTTTGGGTGGCAGGGGTTGAGTTTAAGGTTTTAAGTATTAGTAAGGACCCAAGCGAAAGTATTTGGATTTGCCAGTTGAGAAAAGTTTAATTGTGATTGGTGGGTGGAACTTATGAGTTGGAACGGATTAAGACCATCACAATTCACACTCCAAGTTTTACGTGATGGCTCAGAACTACAAAGAAAAATTACTGCTGCAATGCTTCAAGGTGTAATCCTTAGAAGTCCAGTCGATACAGGGGCTTTCAGAGGTAATCATCGTGTTTCAATTGGCAGTGTCGATTACACCAAAGACTTTCAGAAAATAGATAAATCAGGTACCACAACCATTGCTGATGGAATGGCTAAAGTACTGAGCGTTCAATTGGGGATGAGAGTCTTCATTAGTAATAATCTGCCTTACGCAATCGCTCTAGAGAATGGACATTCTGGGCAAGCACCACTAGGAATTTATTCAATCACATTCCAGTCAGTTACGAGTAGATATAAATGATGACACTTACCGAGGCTGAAACAGTAATTCATAAGGAGTTACTAAGGATTGCAGTAAAAGAAAATTTAATAATAGAAATGCCAAACAAGCCGCAAATCAATGGAAAGCCTTTCCAAGCGCCTACTAAACAAGCATGGAGCAAGGCGTATATTCAATATGCGCACAGCAATATTGTTGGAATTGGAAATGAACCATGTGTACGTGACTTTGGGGCTATTTCCATTCAATGTTTCGCCCCTAAAGGAACAGGTCTGGTGGTGTTGTCTACGCTTTGTGATAAATGGAGACGGTATTTACAATCATTTAGAGTAGACGGTCTGGAGGTTTATTTAGTCCATGCGCCACAAGATATGGATGATGACAATTTTTACGCTAAGATAGTGAGAGCTGAGTTTCGAGTTAATTAGCTTAATCACACAACAAACCAGAATTACTTTTAAACGAACCTGTCCTTAGTGGCAGGTTTTTTAATGCCTGAAATATGGCATCCAAGCCGACTAGGGTAGCTCCTGAAGTAATGTATTTTTCATGTTCAATGCATTTGTCGGCTCTTTTCTTTTGAACATGATTTTGTAAGAGGAAAATCTTATGAACATGATGTTGAATTTAAACTTAAGAGCCATGGTCTCCAATGAAAATGGAGAAGCCAAAACAACCAGTTATGCGGTAGCTGAAGTCTTTAAAAAGCGACATGCTGACGTATTGCGTGCTATCAAGAATATGAAATGTTCACCGAGATTTCGTGAACGCAATTTTGCGCTTTGCTTTGAAAACAATGAGTTGCAGAATGGAAAACCACAAAAATTCTATCAAATGACTAAAGATGGTTGGATGTTTTTGGTTATGGGTTTCAATGGTGAAAAAGCTGATTTAATTAAAGAGCAATTCATTGATGCTTTCAATTGGATGGCAAGTCAATTAAGTCAAGTATTTCAATCAAAATGGGCTAGATACAATCATATCGTTGGATATCGAGAAAGTAGAAAACAACAAGTGAGTTGCTCTGCTAGAGATATGAATATTTGGAAGCATGAAAAGAATCCGCTTGATCGTGAAATTCAAGAGTTAGAGGCTGAGCTACAGCCGAGTTTACCTTTTACACAAGGGTAGCATTTCAAATGCCATCCTAAAAAATCTATCCACCTCCTTAAAGGAGGTTTTTTTATGCCTAAATTAAGGAGAACTTCATGAGTTCTGGAGCTAAACAATTAACCCGAGTTGGTTTTGAAGCATCACCCGGTGTGATTGCAACCACTTGGAATACATTTGCATTTACCACTAATGGTTTAGATGCATCAGCACAAACTACAGAATCACAAACGATTAAAGATTCTCGTATTGCAGCTGGCACGTTGGTAACTGGTGTTGAAGTGCAAGGAGATATTGAATCTGAATGGGCTTATGGCATTCAAGATAAAGTCTTAGAGCTAATTGCCTTCAATGCTTGGAATAGCAACGTTTTAACATTTGGTGGCACAACTCGAAAAACGCTTTCGATTATTCGTGGCTTTAGTGATATCGATAACTTCCAAGTTTTCACTGGTTGCCACATTAACCAGTGGACTTTATCGATTCCTGATAGTGGCATTGTGACTTCTAAATTCGCAATTATGGGAATGAAGCGCACAGCTTATGAGGTTGCACCGACTGGTACCGTAACACCAGCAGTGGATGCTGTTCCATTAACCAGTCTATCCACTGGTGACATCCTTATTGATGGTAAAAAGAAACCAGGAATGTGCATCACTCAGATTGAATTAACCATTGATAATACAATGCAAATTCAGAAGTGCTTAGACTATGAAAATAACATTGCCGCAATCTTAGAAACCATTATGAAAGGCAGTGGTAACTTCACAATTGCATGGTCCAAAAACACTGCAGAGCTTTATGAAAAACAATTCTTAAATGAGCCGATCGGTCTTGAATATTCATTGAAAGATACTGCCGGTAATAAATACACACTCAAACTACCTAAGGTTCAAGTATCTGCGCCTTTGCCAAGTGGTGGTGCTGGTGATGTATTAACTACCCAATTCTCGTTCACAGTCGCGGATGTTGCACCGACTCTTACACGTATTCCTGTAGTTGTGGGGCCTTAATCATGTTAATTGAAATTGAAGAACAGAAGTCCATTGAATACGTTCAAGAATGGTTTGATTTTAAAGATGGCGTGAAACTACTCATTGCGAGTATTGATAAGCCATCATTTCAGCGCTCACTTGAACTCAATGGGATTCAAGCTGAGCAGGAACTTGCTGGTATTAAGGCGGTAACAGATGAAGGAGCGGTTAAGGCTAAATTAGGTTTTAACCGAGCTGTTTCACATTTGTTGCTAGGGTGGGTTGGGCTAGTCGGTAAGGATAAGAAGCCAATCGAATACAGCGCGCAAAATGCAGAGCTGATTTGTACAAGCTCAAAGCAATCACTTGAAATTATTGTCTTCATCATGGAAAAGGCTAAAGTGATCCATGACTTTCAAAAAGAAGAGATTGTTGAAGAAGTGGGAAAGTCATCAAGCACTACGAACAAAGAAACATCAAATGGTGCGAAGAAAAAACCGCAGAAGTCTACCAAAAGCTCGGCATAAAGCCACCTGAGCGATTAGAACCAAGCTTCACAGCAGATCACATGATTAAAGCCTTTAATTTAATTTCAAAGGCTCGACGGTTTATTGCTTTTCCGCAGGGTGGTGGGTTTTATGACTCACTCACTCTTGCCGATATCAAAAGCTATTTTGATGTGTACGGTTGTGACTTGGATCGAGGACTACTTGTAGAGTGTATTTTCGCGCTAGATGCAAAGTATTTGAGTGAAATGAATAAAAAATGATGAACTTGTTGTAGTGGCGCTCATTACAACTCCAATTAAATGCATTAGAAAAGCAAAAAGCCCACGATTCACAGTCGATGGGCTTTTTTGTTTCCCACAAATTGACCAAGAATAAGTGAGAACCTATGAACAAGTTTACCAAAGGTAAATTTAAATTACATCCTAAAGAAGGTGTGGAAATGGAAGGTTATTTATCTGGCTGGTTAAGATTTTGTATCGGAGTGGCAATTTTATTAATTGCTGCAAGCCCATTTATTTATTCGTTATCGCATTTTTTTAATGTTTTGGGTGTAGGGCGATGATTAATATATTTAAGGAAAATCTTAATCTTTTATTCGATGTTTTAGTAAATCACCCAATAGTTTTTTTAATAGTAATATTTTGCATTCTGGTTTGCGTTGCTTTGGCTGTTTTAACATTGTATATGATTGGAAAATTTCCAGTTCTGCAATATCCGTTTGTATTATTTATTGGGTTTCTAATAGCTAATTTTTACATTGAAATACTGCTAAGGATTTTTAAATTTTTTAACTAAACCGACCTACAAATGGTCGGTTTTTTTTTGTCCGCAATGCGCCCTTAGGCGCTTTTTTTACGCCTAAAGGAAAAGCTATGACTGAACAACGCAGCACACTCATTATTGAAATTAGCTCAGAACAAGCAGCACGTAATGCACGTGCTTTAGATCGAGAGCTACAAAGTATCGAACGCACTGGTAATTACGCAACTACTTCAATGAACTCTATGTCGGTGGCAGCACGTCAGTTGACAGGGTATTTGGCAGGAGTTGTGACTGTTGGTACTGCGATATCTAAGATGGATACTTATACTGGTTTAAACAACAAGCTTAAATTAGTCACTAAGAGTCAATCTGAACTCAATACTGCAATGAACGATACTTTCAAAATCGCTCAAAATACTGCACAAGCTTGGGATTCGGTTGCACAGATCTATCAACGCTTTTCCGACAATGCACAGCGTTTAAACATTACTCAAGCCAAAACTGCAGAACTAACTGATACCGTTGCTAAAGCAATCGCAATTAGTGGTGGTTCAGCTGCTTCGGCCGAGGCTGCATTAGTTCAATTTTCACAAGCTTTGGCTTCCAATGTTCTACGCGGTGAAGAGCTTAACTCTGTTATGGAGCAAGCGCCTGGACTTGCAAAGGCAATTGCTCAAGGTATGGGAATCACAGTAGGTCAATTACGTTCAGTTGCTGCAGAAGGAAAGATTACAGGTGATGTACTTGTTGACGCTTTAACAAAAGCACGTGGTTCAGTAAATGAACTATTTGGCAAAACGGATTTCACTATTGCTCAGTCATTCACGCAATTATCCAATGAAGTCACTAAGTTTGTAGGTGAGGCTGGTAAAGGGAGTGGGGCTGCAAAGGTTCTATCTTCCTCTATTAGTGCACTTGCTGAAAATCTAGCCCCTATTGCAAATGCTGGTGCAGCACTAGCAATAGGCATGTTAACCAAAGCAATGATCAGCAATGCAGCAGCCACAACATCTGCAACCTACTCCTTGATTGCAAAAGTTGATGCAAGTATTGCTGAACGAAATGCCAATATTGCAGCAGCACAAGCCGAAGTTGCTTCTGCAGCTGCTGAAGCACAAAGTACTCAAGTAACATTGACCAATATCAAGGCAACACATGCACAGATCATGGCTGAAATTGAACTTGAAAAAGTTCGTTTGAAAGCTCAAATCACTGATCAAGGTCGTATGGCCACAACTACACGAATGGCTCAGCTTGGTCGATTACAGGCTCAAGTAGCTTTAGAAGTTGCAGCGGCTGAATCAGCGCAAACTGCATCTTCTGCCAGATTATCTGCAGCTTTAACAGCACAAACCGTTGCTACAAGTCGTTTAGCTTTAGCCAAGTCAGCTCTTATGGCGATTTTTAGCCCGATGGGTCTAGCAATTGCAGCAACAGCAGCAACTTTCTATTTATTGAGTAGTAGTTCAGATGAAGTCAAAGAGTCTCTTGCAACTCAAGCTGATTCTGTCGAGTCTTTAACAAAGAAATACTTAGAGTTAAATACTGTACAAGCTTTGGTTGAAGGCGTGCGCTTACGTAAAGAGATTGAACAGCAAAATGATGTAATTGATGATGCAAGTAGTGCTACAAAACGTTTCGCATATATTCAAAAAGAATTGTTCAAATTATCTGGCAATGATTATGCAGATTACCAAAAGGCAGTTACTTCTATTGCTAAAGGTGCAAGTGATGCAGGTGATCTTTTAAATAAAATGATTGCTTCAGGTCGTTTTAGTCAGAATCAAATTGATAAATTGGTTGAGTTTTCAGGAGCAGTAGCAGAATCAAAGAACAAGATAGAGCAAAATAATAATGCTCTTAAATTATTGAATGCTACATCTGGGCAACATGTAGAAGTAACTGCTGATTCAATTAAGCAATTAACGATTCAAACAAATTTAACAAAAGTTGCTACCCAAAATTTCACTGATATGAAAACTCAAATGCTTGATTCATTACAAGCACAAGTAGAATTCATCCGATTGAATGGTGGCAGTGAAGAACAAGTTAATTCGTTGAATAAAGTGATTCAAGCTTATTCTTTGAACCAACTTACAGCAACTGATGCTGTAAAAAAATTCAACAGCTCAGCCAAAGTTCCTTCTGATGTAATCAAAGGATTAATAGATTACGCTTCTAAGACAGACCAGGCTAAATTTGCAATGAATCAGGCTAATACTGAATTAAAAGCGATTCAAGAAAATGGTTCTAAAGCAAAGCAAGGTTTCATTGATGCAAGTCAGGGTGCTTCAACAGCAATGTCAGAAGTAGATAAACTCAATGAGAAAATGAAGGAGTTTAATAAAACTATTGCTCAGAGAAAATTTGATGCTGGTTATCAACAAATTTTGATTACTCAGTATGGCAAAACTCCAGAGCAAGCTGCTGCAATGTTAAAGGTTCGCAAAGAAGCAGAAAAAATAGGGCTGAAAAATCCTACTGCAGAAATGCTCAAAAATGAACTGTCAGTTTTAAGTATTGAAAACAAACTTAAAGATACTATTGAGGCAAAGAGTAAGGCTGAGAAGGATCGTACAAAGGAGCTTAAAGATCAAGAAAATATCTCTAAACGTTTAATTGGTATTTCAGGTAATTCGGGTATTGGTACGGGTGCGCATCTTGATGTTCGTTATGGTGGCTCTCGTGATGGGCAGAAAGTATCACCTGAGCATATAGCTCGGCTTCAAGCTGGTGGGAAATCTCTTTCAAGCTACCGTGTTTCTTCTGATTATGGTCAAAGAAAAGCTCCAACTGCAGGAGCGTCAAGTTTCCATAAAGGAATTGATTTTGCAATGCCTGTAGGTACTCCAATCACGACAAAAGTTGCGGTAAAAGATGTAAAAACTGCATATGATCCAAAAGGTGGTGGTTATTACAGTACGGTAACTTTTGAAGATGGTGTTGTGCTTAAACTTCTACATCAATCGCCAAGCATGCAAAGCAAGGTGAAAGGAGGGGCAAGTGCAGGAACTTACGCTTCTTATGCAGCACAAGAAAAATCTGAGGTTAAAACTGAACAAGAGATTGAATCTTTACGTGCAAATTATTACTCGTTAGGTGAGAAAGATGAAGCTGACCATATCAAGCGTCTAAAGGATTTACGAAAAAATGGTTTAGAAGAACTGGTTGCTGATGAAAATGCCCGGTTTGAAAAAACTAAACAACTTCGTCAATTTGAATTCACGATGGAGGTTGATGGGTGGCGTTGGGTTGGTGAGGAAAAGATCAAGAATGATGCATTTGCGAAAAAACTTAGAGTTGAAGCTAGTACTGAATTCAACAAAAAGGAAAAGGCAGAATCCATTAGGTCAATTGATGAGCAACGTGAATATGAGCTTGAACAGTTTCGTTTAACGAAAGAACAGCAATTACTTCAGTCTAAAGAATTTTACATGTCTGAGTTACAACTAGCTCAAGCAAAATATGATATCGAAAGGAGGCTTTTAGATCAGAGCAACGAGGACCCAAAAGAGAAATCATTTAAAACGCAAATGCTCGCTCTTCAACATCAAGCTGATTTAAGTAGACGTTTAAAAGATGCCACAACAGGCTGGGAATCTGTACAAGCCCAAATGAATGGATCTACAGGGCGATACCAGGTTAGCCAAGATAGACTGAGTCGAATGGGGGTTTCACAGAATTTACTTGAAACACAGAGTGCTGATGTTGAAAGACAAGAGCAAGAGCCAGGCGCTGATTTACAAAAATTAGCTGAGGTTCGTGAACAAATTTGGGCTGATCACAATAAGCGAATGATTGATATTGAAAATCAGTATCAGACGGATTCTTTGAATTTGCAATTAACTCAGGCTCAACAGTTGACCGGTTCATTTGCAAATATGTTTAAAGGTATTCTTGGTGAAAGCTCAGGTGCATATAAAACAATGTTTGCAATGCAACAGGGGTTTGCACTAACTCAAGCTGGTATGAACTTATGGTCATCTGTTTCTGATGCTTATGCTAAAGAGCCAGGTACCGTATGGCAGAAAGTTGCCGCAGGTGCCAAGGCAGCTTTAGATCAGGGCACTTTCTTAGCAATGATCCAAGCTATTACCCCTCAGGGTTTTGCAACTGGTGGACACATCACAGGTAAGGGCACTGGAACTAGTGATGATATTCCAATCATGGCATCCAATGGCGAGTTTATGATGCGTCAGTATGCTGCCTCTAAAATTGGTCTAGTTGCTTTAAATTACATGAATCAGACGGGTGAGATACCATTTCAGCGTGAATATATTGGCATGAAATCTCAGTACTTAGGTTCTACTCAACCAGATTTAAATGTTCAAAAATTTAAAGATGGAGGTTTGGTTGGTGTTACTCGTATAAATAATGCTGATGCAGAAAGAAGTCAGTTTAATTCGGTTCTGCAGACTAATATTGGATCATCTCAGCCAAAAGTCACAATTATTAATCAAACCTCACAACCTGTAGAAGCTACAACTCAGTGGGATGGCAGTGAGTTACAAGTTGTTTTAAAGGAGATGCAAAAGCAAAATGAGGCACAAACCAAGTCTTTAATATCTCAGTCTTGGCGAGATGCTGAACGTCAAGGTGGTGCTTTAGATAGAATAAAAAAAGGTAGATAGCCACTTCGGTGGCTTTTTCTCTTTTTAATTGATATTTTATAAGCACTTCAAGGAGTGCTTTAGAATGAAAAAATTATTATTTATGGGTATTTTAAGTATTCTTTTTACGGGTTGCTCAACCAGCCCAGTAAATAGTAATCAAACTGCAATGATTCCTGAAAGCCGAATGTTTGATTCTGATTATTTTAAACGAAAATCGGAAGATCAGACTAAAGTAACTTTTTTGCGTGATAAAGGTTTTTTAGGTTCTGGCTGTACTCATGATATTTACGCTAATAATATAAAAATTTTCTCAATACGATCTAATGAAAAGGCTGTTGTGTACCTAAAGCCTAATTATTATATCTTTAGATTGGAAACGGGTGGGGGGATGTGCCCAAATGTTGCGACTTCACAAGAGGCAGAGATGAAGCCTAACGCAGAAGTTGAGTACCGTATACTTGTACCATCAGACTTTAATTTACGTCTAACAAGGATCAAATAATGAAAAAAATATTATTGCTGAGTTTGGTTAGTTTATTTTCTATCAATACTGTTTTTGCAGAACAATCAAAAATTACTCTAGATAATGTTTCAAAATCAGATGATGGTAATTATATTTATAAGCACTACAAGTCAGAAAATTTATTCACAGTAGATTATTTCTATGGACGGGATGCGATTGGTGATTCTCCTTATGAAACAATTTTGAATATAAGGTTTAAAGAGGATACACAAGACTTAGTCCCTGTTGATGTAATGAAAACAGGGTTTATTGTGGCAGGTGATCTAGATTTAAGTGTGCGTAAGCTTGGGATTACTTCAAACCCACCGCAAGATTGTGATTTTACAGGGCAGGCTGTTGTTAGGTTAGATAAAATGATGTTAGTTGTGCCCGAATATCCAGCTGGAATTAACTACACAGCAAAAATAACAGAGGTTATTTCATCTACAAAACCGCAGTTAGTTTGTGAGTGATTTCGATCCACCTAAATTATTCGAAGTATTACCCAGATAAAAACCCGCCTAATTTGTTTTTAATTCTCGTTTACTAAATCTTCACTTCTCCTTTACTCTTTGTTACATTGATTACACTTTATAACAATGGTTATTTAAATGAAAAAGTTGGTTTTAGCAGCATTAGTTGGTCTTGGTGTAGTTTTAAGCGGGTGTTCAACCACCATGCCTATTAATTATGTGGCATCCCCAACCATTAAAGGACAGGGGGATATTGGAGTGGGTGTATTCAAGTATATTCCAGCGGACAAGGGTTTGGTAAAGGCTAATGAGTTTCAAAAGCCTGCAGCTGCCCTAGGAACAATGTATATGTCAGATAAGGCAGATGCATTGTTAAAATCCTCACTTACAAAAGAGCTAATTGCTGCGGGATTTAATCCAGAACAAAATGCAGAAATACAAATATCAGGTAATATTCAAAAATTTGAATATGACTGGATAGGCTTTATAGAGGTTGATTTTTACTTAGATGTTGATTATTTGGTAACTAAAAGCGGTCAAACTGTTTATACAAATACTATAAAAACTCATGTAGCTTCACCAAAAGCAATGGGTGGTACTGATTCAGAAGCTGTGAGATCTGCAATTTCATCAAATATTGGTGATTTATTTCAAGATTTGAGATCTAAGAAAATTCTATAAGGATTTACAAGATATAAAAAACCCACCTAAGTGGGTTTTCCTACTTTCGCCTAATGTTTATCCAAATTAATTCTGTTAATATGCTTACGAAAATTAACAAAGCAGTTACATTATGAAAAAGATTTTACTTTCAGCATTGGTTGGATTGGGGCTTTCATTTCAAGCTCAAGCACAAAATATCGATTTAAATAAAAACTCTGTATTTGCTGAATACTCATCTCAAAAGGGTAAATTTGAGAATGATGTTGATGCTGATATGAACGGATTTGGTTTAGGTATCTCTACATCACCTCAAAAACATGGTGCTTGGGCAAAGTTTGAATACCAAGGCAATAGTGATTATGACGGTGATTATTATGAAATCTCAGGTGGTGGTCATTACAACTTTTTAAGTACCGAGCGCTTTTATGCTATTGGTACTTTGGGTCTTGGCGTTGGCTTGTTGGATGTAGATGGATTTGATAATACTGCTTATCTAACAATCCCTGTGGGCTTAGAAGCTGGTGTGAACCTTAATCCAAACTTTTCACTTTATAGTGGGGTTGGTTATAAGTGGTCTTGGGATGCATCTGATAGTAATGATAAGAAAACTCGTTGTAATGATGGAACTTGGAGTAATAGCTCAGGTCAAGGCACTTGCTCATGGCATGGCGGAGTAAATCAATATTATTCATCAAACAATATTGGTGATTTTGATGGTTTAACTTATAAGGCTGGTGTTCGGTATAACTTCTAAGATTAATTAAAAAACCCGCCTAAGCGGGTTTTTTTCAATCCATCAAGCTAAATACCATTCCATTGTATGAGGCTGCTTATCACCAACATGCTTAAGCGTAATGCCGTAACCAATAGCTTTTCGGTTTAAAATGTTGGCGTGACATGAAACTTCTTGTGTTAAACCCATTTGTTAAGAGATCTAATGGAAATAAGTTTGAGTTGATAAACTACTGAATTTCAAATAATCTAAGTCAAGATATTAATTTAAATTTAATTAATTAAGAAATTGAATATATGTGGATTTTTATAGCTATAGTCATAGGTGTTGTCCTTTTTATCTATTCTGATAAAAAAAATTCTAGAATTCTAGACGAAAAGACTTTAATGCCTATGAATCAATGGTTCATTATTGCTGCTAGTGCAAGTAAGAGGCAACAAAGGTTAATGAGCATTAGCGTTCTTCATCAAGCCTCAAATTTGTTGGATAAATTAGGCTTTTTATCAGAATCTGATTTTAAAAAATTAACAAAAGTGACTGGTTTTAACGCAGCTAATTTTGTTTTTTCTTTAATTGATGAGGCAAATAAAATTAATTCTGATCCAAATACAAATAATGTCGATCTTCATTTAACTGAAATTTGGCATACTGAGCAAGCTCGAGTTTATATGATGAATGCTGTAGTTGTGATTTTGACTAAAAAGACCGCAATTTATCCTGGAATACATCAACTAGCTTTGTTAGCTCGATCTTCACCTGCACCACAAAGAAGTTGGAGTGAATAGGTATTATAAATTTGAGAAAAAAGCACCCTAAGGTGCTTTTTTTAATACATCTGTATTGTTAATAATCATATCTAGCTTTTCTTCGATTGATTGGATTTTAGTCAAATAGTCTTTGTCAGCTTGAG
>NZ_JBIMBV010000033.1:0-21369 GCF_048551735.1 Acinetobacter legionensis | reverse complement strand
AATCTTTTCAGGAAACTCGAAGTTTTGATGACAAACCAAACTCTACAATTTACGTGTAGTGATAGCTAATCACTACAAAGAACAAGATACAAGATGATAAAAATCTTCCGTTTAACAGGGCTCTTGCGCTGCAAACAAAGCAGTGCTTTATTTTTGCTCATATACCCCCGCCCAACAGCGACATCCATGTCGCCATGCGATAGCTACACCATCTAGGATTCAATGAAGAAAAGGTACTTACACTGCCCAACCTAGGTTGCAAAGTTTTAGCTCATTGGTGTAAACAATAGATCTTTCATAAAGCAAATGATTGAATTAAAGAATATTAATTAGGAGAAATTATATTCTTGTGTATGAGTTTTTTGACAGGTTAACTATATCAACTATTTCGCTTGTTTTTGGCTATACAGCATAACCAAAATAGACAATAGAAATAGTCCCCCCATCAACATAACAGTAACATGAAAAGCCATCAGTTCAGCAGATTCTAGGCTATTGCCTTGCTGTTGAGAAAAAGCCGTCATAAAAGTCATCGTCGTACCCAATACTGCAATTCCGAGTGTCATTCCAAGTTGGCGTAGGGTATTTAAGATTGCTGCCGCAAAATTTGCATCTTGAACTTGCACACTTCCCATAATCAATGTACTTGAACCTGGCACGATCAGTCCCATCCCGATTCCCATCAGTCCACCACATAAGACAAATAGCAGCAAAGATGAATCGAGTTGAAAACTCATCATGGCCAACAACGCAACGCCTGCAATTGCCAAGCCCAGTATCAATAAGCTTGCCACTGTAAATCGTTGATGTAATTTGGCAAAGGCTATTGAAACAAATGCTTGAGTTAAAAACTGTGGTGCAATCAACCAGCCAGTCTGTGCTGCACTCAACTCGATCTGATTTTGATAAAATAAAGCAAATATAAATAACGAACTATATCCTGCAAAACCCAAGATAAATGAAATTGCGTTATAAGCTAAAAAATGTTTGTTCTTAAATAAATGATTGGGGATCAAGGGATGAACTGTATGTTTTTGCTGCCATGCAAATGCCATACTCGCCACACCAAACAAAACAATACTCAGCATCAACCAATGCTTTAAATAGTCGTGTTGTAGGGCAATAATACTATAGGTTAATGTGACAATGGCAACAGCGCTATATAACAAACCAAGATAATCAAACGGTAGAGATTGAGATTTCTGGTCTGGGTCAATTCCCTTATATCCCAAGTAAATCGTCACAACCCCAACTGGAAGGTTAAGCCAGAATATGCTTTGCCAACCAAAATGATGCACCATCAAACCACCGATTAGCGGGCCAACAATCAATGAAAAAGCACTAAAAGAACTCCAGCGACCAATTTCACGTGCTTTGTCTTGTGGTTGATGAAAATGATGTACCAAAATCGCCAAAGCCAGAGGGATTAAAACTGCGCCAGCCACCCCTTGAATCATACGGCCAATGATCAACAAACTAAAATTGCTTGCCATTGCACAAATCATTGAACCCACTATAAAAATGATGACACCCAACAGCCATAATTTTTTACGCCCTAAACGCTGGCTTAATGCCCCCACTGCTAACATCAAACTCGATAGGCTTAAAGCATAACTATCAATTACCCACTGTAGATCAGCCATATCGCTATCAAATTCTTTTTGAATGCTTCCAAGTGCCAGATTGACACTACTTAAATCCACCAAACAAAGAAATGTGCTGATATAGAGCGCTAAAATGAGATAAATCGGTTGGCGAGATGCGTTCATACATCACCTAAGACAGATAAATGAGAATCATTATACTATATACTGACCGACCGTCAGTCAATTGAAAACCACCGAAAAATAAACACCTCATTTTGGTAGACATGACTCAACTATCTTTTTGAAGATCACCAACGAGATATAACTAAATGACTTGCTCTTAGATCACATAATCATTTTTTATCTAAAATATAAGCTGAAATAAATATAGAAAGATCACTCATCATGACCTAGCATTTTTAAATATTGCATCGCAATTTGTCGCGAGAAATCTGTACTATCTTGCAGTTGATTGGCAATTGCTTCATCCGTTACCCCATGCACCCCCGAATAAATCAACAAAGCGGTTAATTTTGGCTGTTCTAAATGCCAAATGCCTGCTTTCTGACCACCCTTTAAGATATGCAGTAATTGTTCAACTATCATATTTTTTTCTTTATTTTGACGCTCATGATGATGTGCGCCAAAAACAATATCATGTATAGGATAACTGTTGAGATAGGTGTGAATATTTGCAGCGACCCAAACTTTAAATTGACTGACCCAATCTTCTGCATCACATTTTGCAACTGCTGTATCTAGAGCCTTAATAAAAAAATCGATATAACGTTTTTTTAATGCTTCAACAATATGCTGTTTTGATTCAAAATAATGATAGAACGTGCCTTTAGCCACACCCACGCTGGCGATAATTTCGCTAATCGTGGTTGCTTCCACCCCTTTTTCTAAAAAAAGCGTTTGTGCAGCATTCATCAGCTCATCAATTCGGACTTCTGCTGGCTTGGTTTGCCTTTTTGTCACCTGAGTAGAAGCGACTTGAGATTGTGATGACATACTTCTCTATTTTCTACACATAAGAATTTAATTATAAATGAGCCCTTCCCAATTCACAATTGAAGCCAAGCTCAGTTCTCTAATCACTTTAACATCATGAAGATATACAGACTACTGATTTTAGATTGAGCATATCTGACAGAATATCAAAGCCAGCTTAGACAGTTTTTGACTTCCTGAGGCGTTTATTCAATCTCTCCATAGAGTTGCTTCATAACTCATCATGTTGAGTGAATCATATAGGTACTGAAAGTTCCATCTCTCTTTGGGGGGACTAGGATCAGGGAGGAATTTAAAATTGTTCTATCGTTTTAAAAAATGACTTACAAAAGAAGTATAATATTCATTCACCTTAAAAAAACTAGTTATTTCCGGATAATAACCAGATTGATAAATGCTAATCTAGCCGTATAAGCATCAAGAGCATAAAATAATCTGGCATCATCTTTAAACTATTTAAATGAGACAAACCAATTTAAATGAGATAAAAAATCTAAATCATTGAAAATTTCAGCTTAAATTAATCCAATGTACAAATAAATAATTACAACTCAAATTAAAATAAATATTTACTAACATAAAGACAAACTCATTAATTCTATTCATATTTTACTTATAAATAACGATATCTTTAATATTTTGAAATAATTTAACAAAATATATATTTGTAATCTCTGTATGTTTTTTGTCTATATAACATAAATAATCACCTTAAAAGCAATAATTAAAGTAATAATAAATTAATTAAATTATTTAAAGGTAAAAGAATGAATGATTCTTTAGCATTAAAAAAAGCGAGGATTATTTCACCCAAAGCACTCATCCAAAATATACATCATGAGAAAAATGATCTAACGCATCCGAACTACAGTTTATTTTTAGATATTGATGGCACACTGGCTGATTTCACTTCAGATCCAAGCCAAACAACTTTGAATCAAAGAAATTTTAATATTATTCAAAAACTTGTCAACAATTCTATAATTATCAGTATTGTTACGGGTAGACCTTTAGATCAAGCAAAAACCTTTTTCCCCAATCTAGCCTTAAATATTGCAGGAACCCATGGTCTGGAAATGCAATTAAAAAATATCGATACGCATATTTCTATGCCCCATACTCATTATAATCCAGAAGATTTAATTCAAATTAAACATGAGATTAATCAACTTTGCTTATCTCAACCCCATATTCGAATAGAACATAAACCTTATTCTATTGCGCTACATTATAGAGAACACCCTCAATATAAAAACCAAGCGTTGCATTTTTTAGAACAAGTGCAAGCGAAAAATTTAAATTTTAAAATTATTCAGGGTAAGTACGTATTTGAATTAATTCCTACACAGGCCAATAAAGGAAATGCAATTCACAGAATAATCCAACAATGTAAACTAAAAAATAGTATTGCATTATTTATTGGCGACGATTTTACTGATGAAGCAGGTTTTGAAGTCATTAATCAGGTTGGTGGTATCAGTATCAAGGTTGGTGCAGGCGATACCCAAGCTAGATTTAGATTAGAAAATACAATGGCTGTGACCGATTTTCTCGAATTATTTGCTCAACATATCCAACAAGAAAAGATTAAATCTTCGGTAAAACGCTTGGAGAATACTCATGTCTAGATTAATTGTTTTATCAAATCGTGTCAGCTTACCCGATCCCTCGAATAACTCAGCAGGTGGTCTAGCAGTGGCTGTGCAAGATGCACTACATGATATTGGTGGAATATGGTTGGGGTGGAATGGTCAACAAATTGACAATCATAAGTCGGTAAAGTTTGAACATATACAGCAAGATAATATTGAATTTATTACCTGCCCACTACAGCAGCGTCAATACCAACAATATTACTGTGGCTTTGCCAATAACACCTTATGGCCTGCTATGCATGAGCGTGCCGATTTAATTGAGTTTAAATCCGAAGAATATGCTTCATATCAACAAGTTAACCAATTTTTTGCCGAAAAGCTGTATGAGATTGCTCAACCTGATGATTTAATTTGGGTACATGACTATCATTTTTTCAGCATAGCGCATTATTGTCGAAAACTTGGAATGCGTAATCGTATCGGTTTTTTCTTACATATCCCATTTGCCAGTGCTTCAATATGGGAAAAATTACCGGAGGCTCGCACCTTACTGCAAGATTTAACTCAATATGATGTATTAGGCTTACAGACTCAATTAGACCAACAAAAATGTATGCAGCTTTGCCAAAATAGTTTGAAATTTAGCCGCGTACAAGATGATCTTTTGATTCAACCTGATCAACAAACCCGCATTAAATGCTACCCTATTGGTATTAATCCTGAAGTGATACAACAGGCAGCACAACGTCAGAATCAAACCATGAAATCGATATTCGATTTTGAAGATAATCCTTTGTATAAAACTATTATCGGTGTTGACCGTATTGATTACTCAAAAGGTTTACTTGAGCGTTTTGGAGCTTTTGAATGCTTTTTACAACAGCATCCTGAGTATCATCAGCATATTGTGGATTTACAGGTTGCGGGCCCATCTCGCATGGACATTACGACATATCAAGATTTTTATCTATCTTTCATGGACAAAATTAAGCAAATCAATCAAGACTACGCTACTGCTGACTGGACGCCCATTAACTGCACTCAGGACGTGGTAGAGCATGATGAATTAATGCAGATTTATCAGTATGCCGACATTTGCTGGGTTAGTTCGTTAAAAGATGGGATGAATTTAGTTGCCAAAGAATATATTGCAGCACAGGATCCTGATAACCCTGGGGTGTTGATTCTCTCTAAATATGCAGGTGCAGCAGAGCAAATGACCGAAGCGGTGCTGGTCGATCCAAATAATGAAAAGCAGATGGTTAAATCCCTTGAAACTGCTTTGTTTATGTCGAAAGAAGAACGTATTGAACGTTATCAACAACTGATGCTGGGCATCGAGCAGTTTGATATCAATGACTGGCGTAATGCATTTTTACATGACTTACAGCAACCCATAGATGAACCAATTTATATGCACAAGGCAGGGATTTCATCTCGGGCTTCAACATTTAAGGTCTAGTTTGCTCCTATTCACTTGAATGTGCTGCTTTCAATTTTAATCTGCCCAGCAAGGGTTACAGCAAATTGCTGTAACCCCGTGTGATTCTATTTTGCTTGTATCTGGGTGTATCTGTTGACGATGCCAATCATTGCCAACAGCAGTGCAATGACAATAAATACCGAGCCTAATCCAATCACTTCACTTAAAAAGCCTACCAGTGCAGGGCCAAGTAAAGCCCCACTATAAGCAATTGTTGAAACCAATGATAATGCAGCTGCTTTGGGAATTAAATTTTGCTCTCCTACCCGAGAAAACATCACTGGTACAATGTTAGAACTCCCCAAACCTAAACAGCAATATCCTAACAATACTACCGACCAGTGAGGAGCAAATACGATAATCATTAAGCCCAAAGCAGCCAAAATGGCGCCATACAATACCACCTGCTTGGCACCAAACCATCGTAACAACGCACTGCCTGAAAACCGCCCTACTGTCATAGCGATTGCAAAAAAAGTATAGGCAAAACCAGCGTAAGTAGGATCTAAGTGGTATTGCTTTACCAGATATATCCCACTCCAGTCCATTGCTGCCCCTTCAGATAAAAAACTGATAAAACATACCAAACCGATCAGAAGTAAAGTGGGATGCATCAATTCTTTTAACTTTAATTTTTCTGGCTTATTTTCTACTACTGTGCCTTGCTCTATGTTCTCTATTCGAGTCAAACATAGCGGTATGGCAAAAAATGCAATGCTTAACAATATACAACTGATACTCAGTGCGGCAAGTAATGGTGTAACACCTAAAGCCAATAAGATGCTGACCAATGCCACACCCATTAAGCCCCCTAAACTACACATGCTGTGAAAACTGGACATTCTATTGCTTAGGCTATTTTTCTCAACAATGACTGCTTGCATATTAATAGCAACGCCCAAGCTTCCTACCATCGTGCCAAACACAAACAATAAAATGGCCATAGATAAAGCAGTATTGCATATACTTAGAAAGGGCAAAATACATAGCATAGCCAATAGCGTAAAACCAATAATTGACTTACACCCCAACTTTTGGATTAAAGCACCCGTGGCAGGCATAGATAAAAATGAGCCAATACCTGCGCAAAGCAGAAGTAAACCAAAATCTGCATGATTCAGATACAAGCGTTGCTGGGCAAATGGAATTAATGGCGCCCATGCTGCTGTCGCAAAACCCAAGCTAAAAAAACTAAGCTGAGTTGCTAAAATTTGACTATGGATGGGGTTCGTACGATCCCATACAGCTGTTTTAAAAATGAACATTTACGATGCCACTCACAAAAAATTTAGGCATTTCCTTACAAAACCACAATCCATAGAAAAACCCCTTGTCTTTTGCCATGTAAAACTGACAAATGAACAAGGGGTATTTGGCGAAATTATACTCAGATTTTAAATGCTGTCATTGTTTATTTTTGAGTTTTCTCTAGAAATTTGTAACATAGACAATGCAGTTCCCACTTAAATCTATATAACTAATATATATCGTTTTTTTATTTTTAGATTTAATTAACTTTATAGTAATTCGCAAACATGGGGTTGAATTATCCTATCTCCAGTTGCCAAAGCATAAACTATTTTAAATCTTATATTGAGTTGAACGCTCTACGTTTTATATCTTTATGATGGCTGTTAAGAAAGATAGGTTCATCCATGATTATTTATAGCTCAGCATTTTCCAACCGACTGAGAAAATAAGATAAGCCCTCTGGCGCACGTGCATCCAAACGGCTACTTGTACTCACGCGTACTTGATTAGTCCAAGTAATTTGATATCCGTGTTGAATAAATTTTTGTACCAATTCAACATCTTCATGGCAGCAAATCGCTTCAAAACCACCCACTTGTAGATATACTTGCGCACTAAAGCTTAAATTAGCTCCATGAATATGCTGATGGTTCATACGATCTTTGTAATGGATCAAATAGTTTTGCTGAGCATTTAGGGACAAATGGCTAAAATCATCAAGCTGCACCACACCGCAAATGACATCAGTGGGTTGATGCTGTATTTGAGCATATAACCAATCTAAATCTACACAACTGTCCGCATCTGTGCATGCAATCCAAGTCGCACCCTGCGCGATTAAATGCCGAATTCCTAAATCACGTGCTTGCCCTACGCATTGATAGCTACATGTAAGCCAACGTATATGATTGTTTTTTACGATATTTAAGGATTGATCATTACACTGATCTAATACCACTAAAACTTCAACTTGATGGTGCTTAATTTGTTCAATTGCTTTTTGAACAGCTTGCAAGCATGCCGATAAGTACTGTTCTTCATTATGGGCCGGAATAACGATACCTATTTTCAAATACTTCCCTCCTGTTGTGCCAGTGAAGAAGCGCCAACTGTCCAAAGATCGACGATAAAATCGGGATCACTCAGCGTTAAATAATGATGAAATGGCAATTGATTCTTCAAGCTTTCATGAACCCGTTGCGCATCTAGCTCAAAACCTTCTATCTCATGACGCCAATGGCAGCACAAAATTTCTCCATGTGGCGTTAAACTATGCGTTAAATGATCAATTAATTGATGTAATTCTTGTGAAGTCAAATAATATGCAACCTCACTTATTACAATGAGATCAAAATGTCCAGAAGGATAAGCGTTGGGTATTCTTCTCTGTTCTACCTTAACATGTTTATAGCCGTGCAAACGTTTGGAAGCCAATTGAATAGCATTTTCGGAAGCATCTATTGATAAGACTCGATCAGCGCGCTGTGCCAAATGTTCGCTTAGATGGCCATTAGAACAACCTATTTCTAAAAGATTTATGTAGTGTGGTCGCGTCAATAACGCCAGACAAATTTGCTTTTTTCTAGATTCATACCAACGGTGATCATACCCCCATGGATCCTCACTTTTTGAATACAATTCTTCAAATACATCGATATAGTCATTCACAGAGATAGACCTCATAAGGCATGAGCAGACGCTCAATGATTGCTGGCGATAGAACAGCATTCTGTCCCGTACTCTCATCTGCTTGGGTTTGAGAATTGAACTGTAAAATGGCTTGACGTTTTTGGCTAATTTGCTCATCAGTCAAGCAATAAGCGTAGGCTTGATGCCATGGGATTCGGGGATCCTGAGGAATTGCCCAATGCCAAGCCCAGATCAGAACTTGCAAACAGGGCAATTGGTGTACTTTTGCGAATGACTGAACGGTCTTACCTACTGCTTCATGATCTGGATGACCATCGTATTTATAGGTGCAAATTAAAAAATCTTCTGGGTGAATGGTCTGATCTAATCCAGACCAAAGTTGATTGATTTGTAAATGAACTTGTCCATCAGTCAAATTCAATCCGATACGTTGGGTATGTTTAGCAATCGCTAAACACTCTAGGGCAGCCAAACTTTCTAGTGGACGCAATTGATTTAACTGTTCGGGTGTGTATTTTTTCGATTGTGGATGGCTCTGGGTACCATTTGTAACTGCCAATACAACAATGTTGCAATCTAATTGCATAAGCTGTTGCATTAAGCCAGCACAACCCAGTATCTCATCATCAGGATGCGGGGATATTATCACCACCCTTTTGGAACGAAATTGCTCAAGATCGAGTGGTGGCAACGGCTGTTTTTCAAATGCCTGTAACCATTGACTCTTTTGAGTGCCCTCACCCTGAATCATCCGATCTTCAACGAGAGGATGTCTTAAAGTTCCCATGACATATGCTCCTGTAAACATCGTTCAGCAATTTGCACATCATCAAATGCGGCATGGCTTTGCCGAATAAATACAGGTAGATCAGCCATTAATTGAGCAAAAACACCCTCTTCACAATATGGTCTTGCCCCTAAAGCTTTACCAGCCAAATCCATGACAGCTTGACAGCATTGCTCAGTTTGCGCACGCAAAATTCGAATCACACGTTCATGATTCTCATGAGGCTGTGTGTCTATAAGTTTGGCTGTATATTGAAAAAATGCTTTTGTCACTGCCAACTGCTGAGCCAGCTCACCCATATACATAGACTTAAATGAATTTGGACTATCTTGACAACTCTGTTGTAAAAAATGCATCAAACGTGCAGCAGCTCCATACCAACACGCTGCTATACCTGCTGCACCATGCCAGAAACCTGGACGTTGTAAATATTGATCAGGTTGCCCGATAAGCCGAATTAAGCAGTTGTGAAAATGAACTTTCGCTGTTTGGGTATGTTGCATACCCACTGCTTGCCACTGACTAAAATCTATAGAAATATTAGGCTGATCTAATTGAACCATGCACAACTGAGATTGACCTTGTTCATTCTTATAACTCATTAATGCTCGTTGTACAAAGGCAGCCCCAGAACACCATAACTTAGTTCCAGTACAATGGTTATTTGCCACCTGTAGAGGCGCTGGACCGCCTTCAGCAGCCCATACAGCCCATATCTCTGAAGAACGTATGTTTGTCGAATCGCCTAATTCGTACAAGATACTAAGTGCATCACAATGTGATTCAAATAGTTTTGCCAAACTTAGATCAATTCCCGCTATTTCAGCAAAACACTGCCAACGTGCATAGGTTTGCCCTTGTGCGGGAAAGGGTAAATTCTCAGATAAAAGGGTTAATTGGCGAAATACAGATATACGCTGCTGATTTTTATATTCGAAAGTTGCCGAATTAAAATCTGCTAATACCTGTTTCATGGACTTATTTATTTGGATTTGAAGATTCATTTTAATTTAGTTTTTCATAAGCTTTAAAATTTAATCTATCGTTTAAAATTAATATATTAAATTTAAGTTTTGTAAAAAAACAGGAAATTGCCAAACAACTCACATTAAGCAGATAAAATATCATTTCATTTTGTGACGTTGTTATTGAATAACGTGAGTTAAGTTATTTTAAAAGACTGTTCTGTAACTATTATTATAAATTAAAGAATAAATCCAAAATACACGGTAATCTAAATACTCTAAATCGTTTTATTTTTAATAAAGAAGAGGCTGAAATGACTACTTTCAATATTCAAGATATTAAAAAGCACGCGAATGTTATTGCATCTTGTGGCACACAAGTTGGTACAGTTGATCATCTCGAAGGCGATAGTCAGCTAAAATTAACTCGTGATGATGATCCGAATGGTCAACATCATTTAATTCCAACGTCTTGGATTAGTGATGTTAAGGGTGATCAAGTTATCCTGAATAAAAACTCAGAAGAAGTCCGTGATCAGTGGAAAGCTATATAAATAAACCTAGCGCAGTCATACTTATTTGGCTGCGCTTTAAGCTATTTGTAGATATTTACAAAGTGCAAGCTAATCGAACTCACCAACACCTACAACAGCGTAACAAGTGCATTATGTAAATATAGGCTCTCAAAAAGGAAAATCAACCCGTAGGTATTACAAAATAAGTTTCTTAATTATGGTGACTATAGAAAAATATAAGGTTGATAAAATCAAGATTAAGCTCTTAAACTATCGAATATTGATACGATCAACATGACCTATATATTTACTCAATATATTCAAAAAATGACACAATCAAGTCATCTTTAATAAAATGTTATTTTTAATAAAAAATATTTCACAATATTTTATCTACCTTTTAGTTAAAAATATCGCTTAAAGCTATTATTTATGATTAAATTAATATAAAAATAAACATTTTTTTAAACAAGTTGCCAGTTAAAATTCCTCCCTAGAAAATACGCTATAAAATTCAAAAAATATTTTACAAAGTAGCAACAGGGTTAAAATCCTTATAGTTTACTTTTAATTTTGAATACCGTTACAAGAAGTGATTTCTTTTATTGCCTGCGATAAGAGTGGGACAACTAAGTTGATAAGTTCGCCCATCTATATTTAGATCTACTGATTTAAGCTTATGGCTCTATTTATTTGAGCCTAGCCTTGTAACTTTAGCCATTTGGTCGAGTCACAATTGGGAAAATTGAATCTGGCCGTTTAAACATTGCAAAGAATTTTCCAATTTTCAGTGGATTGCCTTTGACTTTACTGTCTTTAGAAAGGAGGACTTTTACCCCTTCTATTTGTCCTGTAATCATTTTTAGATATAAGGGTTTGGTTAAGGTTAATGTTGGGCAATCCGATGCCAAAGCGCTACTGTGATCATAACGCTTGAATTGCATGACTGAGTTTTCAACCCACAATGAAAAATTCTCTTTGGTATCCGATAAAACCAGATTGAGACACTGGTTTTCACTTTTTAAATTTTCTACATCTAAATTGGTTGCCATGGCTTCAAGAAATCTTTCTGTTGGCGTGTGAATCAATAAGTCACTTGGATCAGATGTATTTTGCAAAGGTAGATTATTTTGTAGCTCTTGGGCACCGACTAAAAAGAAATTACGCCAAGTTGAAGCCTCAGCAGCATAGCCCAATTGACGATAAGTATTTGCCAATAAGTTTTTCGCTTGTTGGTTTTGAGGGTTATTCAACACAATATGCTTTAAAATCTCAGCAGCCCATCTATAATCAGCTTGATCATAGGCATCTTGCGCATTTTTCAACGCTTTGCTCTCCCCACCTGCTAATTCAATATATTTTTTTGCAACAGCTTTAGGTGGCAATGGATCTAAATTGGAAGGATGGGCATCGAACCATCCCATATAATATTGGTATACCGCTTTTACATTATGCTTTAGGGTTCCATAATAGCCATGAGCATATAGTTTTTGATCAAGTGCCGCTGGAAGCTGAATTTTCTCAGCAATTTCAGCGCCATTTAAACCAGAGTTCATATATCTCACCGTCTGGTCATGGGTAAACTTATATACATCTCGCTGCGTTTTAATAAAATCTTGAATATTGTCATTGCCCCATACTGGCCAATGATGCTGTGCAATCAACACATCCGATGTTTTGGCATGTTGCATTGCCTGATCTAAATAACCCACCCATTTTAAGGCATCTCGTACTTTAGCGCCTCGAAGGGTATAAAGATTATGCATGGTATGCGAAAGAATTTCCGCGCCATTATAAAGTTTGAGTGATGGGATAGAGAAGGTTAACTCTGCGGGCGCTTCTGAACCCGGCACGTTATAAAACACAAAATCTAGACCATCAACGGTCATTTTCTGTTCCGCCTGAGTAATCAGTTGTGTAGGCTCAAGGATTCCCATTTTCCCAACAGCAACTGCCTTACCTAAACCTGTATCTACCAGGCCTTGTGCATTCTTCGGTAGAAAAGTTCCATACATGTAACTGGCACGACGTAGCATGGCTGAACCTGCCATCACATTTTCACTGGTCGCTTCTTCCATAAAGCCTTGTGGCGCTATAATTGGCGTTTTTCTTGCGTTAATTTCTTCGGTAGAAATAACACCTAATGCCCCACCAAAATGATCGATATGGCTATGGGTAAAGATAATGGCTGAAATTTTTTGCTCACCTAAATGCTGTCTAGCAAATTTGAGTGCAGCTTCAGCTGTTTCTTTAGAAGTTAATGTATCCACAATAATCCAGCCAGTATCACCCTGTATAATAGTCATATTTGCCAAATCGAAACCACGAATTTGCCAAACTCGATCTGTAACTTTAAAAAGACCGACATTGTTGTTTAACTTTGCTTGTCGCCATAGACTCGGATTAACAGTATTTGGAGCTTGATCGTTTAAAAAATTAAACGCATCAAAATCCCAGATAACATTGCCTTTCTCACTTTTAATTTGACCCGTCGGCTTGGCAATAAAGCCTTTTTGCGCATAATTAAACTCAGTCATATCATCTAAATTATATTTATTCTTATAGGTATTATTTGACTCAATGACTGCTTTTTCTACCGCTGCATTTGCTGCAAAAACAGAAAATGGTAAAATAAACATCAATGAGACCGTCAAAAATTTAATTTTCATTGTCTTTCCTTTTAAAAACATCCATATTTTTGGGTTTTATGATTTGTGCATTATTTTCATCTGGCATTAAATACCTGTCTTATATCCCGCTATAAAATCCTCTTCCTTCTACAATTTGATTCATCCCCACTTTCAATTGGTGATTTTATTGATCAATCATAACTTTGATTTACCTTGAATCGAATGCCACCTTCAATATAGTCTTTTAAGTATTTACCCAACAGTTTGTGATCTTTTACCTTGGTCGGCCAAAAGTGTTCAAGACCAATATCACTGACCACATTGAGTATCGTATTGAAGGTAAAAAGTACTTTTAATGCAATCGCGTCAGGTTCAGAATCTGGTAAAGCCAGTTGTAATAAAGAGACTGCTTTATCTGAAATAGGTACCAGTGTCTTTACAACAATGATCCGCCCTTCGTCTCCTGCGCTAATCGTCTTAGAAAAGAATTTTATATAATGAATCCCATTTTCCTGTAAAAGAATCTTCACCATCGGTTTCATCAAGGCATCTACAACATCAGAAACTTGTACATGTTCAGGTTGAATCGCATTTAAGAGCGCGAGGCTGTCTGTAACATAAGGTGTCATGACATGATCAAGCGCAGCTTCTACCAATCCCCATTTAGATTTGAAGTGGTAATATAAAGCTGATTTATTTGCTACTTTTGCAGTTTCATTAATTTTCTGTACAGACAAAGTTTCAATATTGTTCTGTGAAAAGAGAACAATCGCAGCCTCGATAAGCTTTTCTTTGGTTTGATTACTCATCACATTCCATAGAGAAAAATAAAAAGAGAGGTCTTTTTATATCAAAAATGATAAAAAATAAACCAGCCCAATCGACTGGCTTATTTTTGACAGATGAACTATGAACAACCTTTGGCTTCGAATTCCTCTTTAGAGCTGTAGTTCAAGTCTGGTAAATAATCACCCATGACTGTCTTTTCATCTCCCCAAACTTTGGTGTTCTGGATTGCTTGACTAAAGTTTGAATACGGTAATAAATTTCTCATGATCAGGAAACCAACATCGTTATGCCCTTTTTCCACCGCATCTGGACCAGTATACCCATCACCACGTGGACTTAAAGGCAAGTACGCAATTCCACATTCTTCTGTTGCATTCTTTGGTCGATCTTCTGGTAGAGATACAACGAGAGTATAAAAGCCATTTTTGTCTGTATGCTTTATTTGCTCATCATAGATACAAAAGTTAGTTGCTGTCGAGATCAGCTCATTGCTACAAATTGACCAATATCGAATATCACCTTTCCCTAAAGTGGTTTCGTTACCAGAAGTTGCTGCGATTTGTGGCAGTTTACCTTTCACCACAACCACCTTACCGAGCTTACGGCTAATCACAGAAAAGGTATATTCATTATCTGGTGTAGCCCATTGATTCAGCTTACGTTCAGTTTTAAATCCTTCACACTGAGCTAAGTTATATTTATAAATACAACTAATATTCGCAGGCCCGTTATAGGCGGTATACCATGTTGGGGTCAATTGCGCAGGGAAACCCGTGTAAAGCTGTTTATTATACAAACTTAAAATTAAGTTCAAAGGCGTTTGCACATTATCCAAAGCTTTTTCTTTCACTTTAAGGACCGTACAAACTTCTGCACCTGTTTTGATTTCACCATTGGCTAACTGCACTTTAAAGCGAGGAAAATTAACCCCTCCTTTCTCATTAAAGCCTTTATTCGGCACATAAACACGATAGATTAACGCCACTTCATTACTGTCTGTTTTAGGTGCATATAAAGTATTTTCTTGAGGCAATGCAGGTAGATCCCCCAAGACCAACTCAGCTTTAAATCCTCTTTCTTTATTTAAGCGGTTATTCCCCACAATAAAGGGATTGGTCACACCGTGATTGGGTTTAATATTGACATCTACCAAAGAGTTAACGCGTTCTCCTTTAGCTGTATAGCTAACCAGAGAAGTGTGACGGGCATAAGGATAATCACCATCGATAAAAACTTTTGCACCTTCTGGCACTGTAAATTCACTCGACCAATAATTTACATTGGAGTCTGGAAGCGCATAATTCATAGGATTGGCACCACCGGTTCCATCCTTACTTGAAACCGCATTTTGCCACATACAATCTGTCAGTTCTGCTTTAGGCGGTTGGGTTAGATATTCCTCATCATCATTGTCGTTACAAGCACTTAAAGTGATTGAACCCATAACCGTCGTCAGCAGTATCCCTACTTTTAATTTATTCATTTTTTCCATAACTTACTTTTCCTTTACACCATGTACTTCGATCCTAGAACGATGGCGACTTCATTTTAATTTTAATTGATCATTTAAATGGATTGTTTTTTAATCCACTTAGATTAAATATAATAATCCACTTAGATTAATTTTCAAGCGTTTTTTTTGATCTATTTAAAAAGTTCTTTTTTGCATTGATCAATGACATTTCAAGTCGGTGTTTAAAATAAGCGCAGTTTCTCTACCCATATAAATTAAAAAGATATTTTTGATCAAAGGGTTATTTTTAACAGTAGGTCTAATTATTTTTTTATAAAAATGCGGAGGAACCTTAACTGAGATCTTTTTGATACTTCATTTATTGCTTGATCGACTGCTTAAGCAAATGAAGGTAAATTCTCTCTAAAGACCCTGTATCTGTGTTTGGTTGTGGGCAGGTTGCTGTAAATTTAGTTGTGTTATAAGAGGAGCAATAATACTTTTACACATTTTTAATGGATAGTCTTTATTGATATTAGTCAAAAATATGTACATATAATTCTTTTATAATAAATAAACTTTCAATTTTAAAATACAAATGGACTCTAGCATTTTTAATTTTGAAATTTAAATAACGACTCATTAGCATATACTTTAAAATTCACATAAATAATTTATAATTTTCATACCTAAATCAAATATTTCTGATTATTAAATTTAAGCAGATAAAAATTTACTTTAAGATCTTTTAAATAATATAATTCTTAGGAATAAACTTAAACGAATAAAAGATAGGATGAATTATGAAAAAGATATTAAAGCAGATTGCAGTTTTCTTAATTTTTATCATAGGTACAAGTAATTCAATGGCACTTATATGTACAGGACCTGTTTCTGGAGTGTCTGTTAACGTACAGACTGGTGGTGTTTTAGCAGCATCTGTAGGGGGATTAAGTTATCCAATACTATGTAGTACCCTTTCCACTGTAAATGAAATCCCTTCTGCCAATTGTAGTAAATTTTTTGCAACATTACTCATAGCACAAGTTACAAAGAAAACAATAACATTATTTTTAGAGAAGGACAAAGTTGCTCGTCTTTTCAGGCTTGGCAATTAGCACCAACTTTTTATCACTACACACTTAATGATTAATTTTTAAATACTTAAATTATTCATAGATATTATAAATATCTATGAATAATACAATTTAAAATAAAATATATAAATTAAATTTAAAAAACATAAATAAATTTTACATATTATTAAATTGAGACACTGGAATTATAAAAATCAATTAATAATATGTAAATATTGACCTTCACATGAATTATTTATATAAATATTTATTGATTTTCCTGATGAAAGTGCCATTAGAAGGGTTGCATAAGTAGCTTTCATATTATCAGTATTAGGATTTGACCAACTTAACCAAGTTCCAGCTGGACAAGAGCTAGTACCTGCATTGAGTTGGAGTAATATTTTTGCGGGCATATAAGTTGCTTCCAAAATTTTCACTTTACCTGTAACCACTTCAACAGCATGTGCATTTGCACCAACTAAAGAAAGCATCAATATTGAACTTAATAAAATACTTTTAATCATGAAATAATCTCTAATTTAATAAAGTAAACGACAAATTATTTGATTTACCGTTATTTACAAAAAATGGATAAGAAATATTGGAAGAAATTGATCAAAAAGTTATGGTTGTTTAACAACAATATTTCGACATCATGTAGATAAATTATATTTTAATATAGTTACTTAGATAAATCTAAACGTATCAAATAAGGCATTCCCTTAGATTGCCACTCAGTAGAGCATCCATTTACAAACCCTGAAATAGAAGTCTGATTGTGAAAAGATGATAGTAAAGCCGCATACATCTCTTTAAAACTTATATGACTACGTTGTAAAACCAATCGATCTGGTGTAGTACAATTCTCACTATTTGCAACACTTCCGTTCAATTGAATAATAATACCCCCTGAATCATGCACAATTAATTGAGAGATTTTTGATGTTGTAAAGAAAGTTAAAGCATTTACATTACTTGATATGAATATAAAACTACTCAATATTAGTATAACCAACTTATTTTTTACTTTAAAAAACTCTTTATCGATATCCAATTAAAATCTCCTTTTATATATTATTTTCTTAAATCTAACCGAGTCAAAATAGGATAGGATCCATTACAGCCATTTGCCCAACCACTGATTGTTGTTTGTGCATGAAATGCTGATAATAATGCTGCATACATTTCTTTGAACATATAATGGTCTTTTTGAAGAATAACAGCAGATGAGATAGTACAACCTTCACCATTTGCAACACCATTCGGAAATTCAATAATTAAAGCATTCCAATGGTCATGAATTGTAATAGCACTAATTTTTGTATTGTAAAACCCACTATTTGCCAAAGCATTCGTATTCAGCAACAAACTAAACAACAACACAAAAAAAATATTTTTCATTATAACTTATCCTTTTAAATAACATCTTCATTTCACTAGAAATTTCCACTCGTTATAATGATTTGAATTTCTAAAAGAAGTCTCTTTTTCATCAAATCCATCTTTTTTAATAGGCGTTTTATCAGATCGGCTATAAACACCAATAATCAAATGATCTAAATTTCGGATAATTAAAAAATCATCACCTGTTATAGGATCTTTTTCTAATTTTCGCATATAACGAGTTACCGACAAATGCCTTGGATCCTTAAGTAAGTCATTTAATTCTGAAGGATATATTTTGACACCACCTGGCGTATTTTCATAATAATTTTTGATCGCATTTTGATAAGTTCGCCCGATTCTCAACAATTCTTGTTCATTTTCTCTTTGTTTTAAAGTTGCATAATTGATTGCCCACTGCCCAATTCCTAAAGATAAAAGAATCATGATTCCAAGTATCCAAATATATGCAAAACCTAATTGTGATCTATTAGACATATTACCATTCAGCATATATTTTGTCGTTACTCGATACTTCAGTACTTTTTGATTTAACATCATATATACCAGCTTCATTGGGTGCTTTGATAATTTCCCATTCTTGACTTTTCATGATCGGATCTTCTGGTATTTCTCTTAAATATTTTCTTGTTTTTAAATTTTCCAAAGTATCTGGATATTTTCCTTGGTCTGAATAATACTGATCTATTGCACGTCTTATCGTTGCTAAATTCTGTTTTAATACAACCTCTTGCCCTTCTTTAATTTTACCAAAATATCTTGGCGTTATAATTGAAAGTAATAATGCAATAACAGAAAGAACAACCAGTAATTCTACAATTGTGAAACCGTTATTTTTTTTATCTTTCATTAAAATTACCATTGATTATAAGGAACCCCATTTGTCCCTTTTTGTTCAGATAATGAATATATATCATAGACATCATCACCGTTCTTAGGCTTATCATAGTCACTCAAATAAGCCCGCTTCCCCCATGTTTCCTCAGGTAAAACATTTTCAATGTTCCCTTCAAAAAAAGGGTCTCTAGGAATATTACGAATAAATCTTTCTACTACTATTTTACCATCTTTAGTTTTAACACCTTCAAGCACTTTTAAATTCGAAGGATATCCAGTTTCCGTTTTAAAAGATTTTGGAATTTTATTTTGTTCACTTGCAGTTTTAAATGCATCAATAGCCTGTCGAATTTCTACTAAAGATCGTTTTAGATCTTTTTCATTACTATTTCTTGACGTAATTTCAGTAACAGGGATAACAATTGAAGCAAGAATCCCCAATAGCACTAAACATACCAATAATTCAACAAAAGTAAATCCACGATTTTCAATCATTTTGATTCCACTTGTATTTCTTTTATAACTTTATCAGTTAAAAACTTTTCTGCTTTTCCATCACCTAGTTTAATACTCCCATGCTCTACAATGAGTTCACGCTTCGCTTTTACTTCGCCAATCGGAATTTTAAAGGTTAACAATGCAGCGGGCCCTTGGTGAGCTGGAGTTGTACCAAAATTTAATTGAGTCCCTGCTTGTAATTTTGTTTGTTCAATTTTTGCGGAAGGAGCAACTAAAACAATCCTACTCATTTCCCAACTTTCAGGATGTGCAACATCTACTTTTAGACTTTCAAAAGCAGGAGTATTCTGAATCAAAGCAACTGTAAACTCTTGTCCTGGAGTTACACTACTTGGACCACTCAGCTGAAACTGAGCAGATGCTGGTGCCCCACCATAGCTAGTAGTCGCTGGAGGTGTAACTTTAGCAGTCTGTACAGCTTTGTCTGCCACCTCTACAATATTAGTCGTAGTCGCGCTTGCACTTAAAGGTGATGCTACTTCCATCTGACTGAGCATCGATTCTGCATTTGGTGTATATTTAGCTGATTCATTTAGCCGTAATGGTCTCGTTGTCACCTGATCTAAAGTACCTGAAATGAACTCTTGTATATGTGGCGCTGGTAATTCAAATGGTCTTACTATACGAGGAGTTATAAGTAATACAATTTCACTTTTATTTTTTGAATCTGAAGTATTTGAAAATAAACGACCAAGCAATGGTATTTTTCCAATTCCAGGTAAATGTGTTGCGGATGTTTTCGAATCATCTCGAATTAATCCTGCTAACATTTGTGTTTCACCATTATTTAACTGCAAGATTGTTGAAGCATTTCGTGTTCCAATTTGATACGCAACTACCCCATTTGCTTCACGTATTTCTTTTGCAATATTACTAACCTCCATTTTTATATTAATCTGTACCTGATTATCTTTATTAACCTCAGGTTTTACATTAACTTTTAAGCCTACATCCAAGTAATTTACATTTTGAGTTAGAAAATTAGAGTTTTCACCTATTGTAGAGGTAATAACGGGGACTTTATCACCAATTAAAAAACTCGCTTCCTCTCGACTTTTTACTCGAATTCTCGGATTAGCCAATAAATTTGATTTATTACTTGTTTGTTTAAAATTCAATGCTGCTAAAGGATCTGCAACAACCAATCCCAAATTATTAGAGTTTAAATTTTTCACCTGATTTAATGTGAATTTTCCAACATCGCCTAAGTCATTTAATGCTTTTACACTTATTTGATTTGGAAAGTCTATGCCTAGACCCAATAATGTATCCCGATTTACTTCTAAAACTTCTATATCTAAGACGACTTCAGGTGTAGGTAAATCGTATGCCTGCAAAGACTGTTCTATACTGGCCAATACATCAGTATTATCCCTAATAATTAACATTTTTAAACGATCATCAAAATACATTGATTTCGGTTCATAGAGTTTACTAATCATTTCTTGTGCATTTTTTGCATCAGCTGAGCCCAAGTAAAATGAACGTGTTATCATCTCTTCGTATACTTTTCTTTTTTCTGCTGTATTTTGAAATATCAAAAATGTATTAGAATTTAATGTCTTATAGCCAAGCCCAGAAGTTCGCATAATCATATTTAACGCTTCTTGAACAGTTGTATTTTTGGCATAAATCGTTGTATTTTGATCTAACTTAGCATCTTTATCTAATATAAAGTTTATTCCAGAATGCTCAGAAAGCACTTCTAATACAGATGGCAGAGTAAAACTTGAAGTGCGACATAAACCACCTAATTAATTTAAAGGGTTTATGGAGTATATAAAATTGTCATACCATCATCTTAACTTTGAA
>NZ_JBIMBV010000032.1:0-22261 GCF_048551735.1 Acinetobacter legionensis | reverse complement strand
GGTGAGTGGAAGTTGCTCGAAGAAACAAATTTAGGTCAGTTTGAGTTCAAAACGGTTTCAGTTAATGAACTCCGCACCGCCATTGCAGAGCATGACAGTCGAGTGTTTAAGGTGGGGGATTTGGTGGTTTACTTATCAAGTATCGCACCTGAGCATAATGATATTTATGAGGTCTGGAAAGTTGATTTAACTGGATGTCTTATTGTGCTTAATGATATGGATTACAGGGCTATATATCATCAAATCAGACACGCAACCCCCGAAGAAATCATAGCAGGTCATCGTTTGGAGGCAGAACGTCATGGATAAGTTTAATGAATTTTATGAAAACTTAGAGCTTCAATGCTTAAGCCTGCAAGAAGTAGCAGAACTAAGCTATGCAGCAGGTCAGCAATCCCGACAGGCTGAATTCGACGCAATGACCGAAGCCCTCTTAAACCAAACTCAGTTGCTTGCTAAGCAAAAGGCTGAGGTTGAAGAGAAAGACAAGCGGATTGAAGGGGCTTTATTTCAAATTCGTCAAAAGGCTTTAAGTTTAAAAGAGGATTGCGATGGGTACAAAGATCCTGTTGGCATATGTCAATCCGAGGGAATTGATTGGTGTGTAAGGTTTTTAGAAAAAGCCTTGCGAGGTGAGCATGCAAATTCCTAAAGCTCGCCCACGTCAACCAAAATACAAGAACAAGACTATCGAATGCGATGGTCTAAAGTTCGATTCAGTCAAAGAAGCTAGACGTTATCGAGAGTTGAAGATTCTTGAGCGTGCGGGAGAGATCGGAGAGCTAAAGACGCAATACGCGTTTGTACTAGCTGAGTCAGTCAGATTTAGCACTGAACCACGTAAGAAGCCAGCACTTCGATACATTGCTGATTTTGTCTATCTCAAAGATGGATGCCAGATAGTTGAAGATGTCAAAAGCAAGATTTCAAGAAGTCTTGCTGAGTATCGAATCAAAAAGCATTTGATGATGTCAGTGCATGGGATTGAGATTTTAGAGGTTTAAGGGGAATCAGATGCAATGGATCTTAGCTTTCTTCCTATTCATTTTCATGATGGGAGTGAAAATATCTGATGGCGCAGTACTGGATTGGGTTTTCTTTATCGTTGTAGTAGGCATGTTTTTAGCAGCAATAGTAGCAGTACGAGTTTTAGGTTAAGGGGCAATTATGAACGCAGCGGTTAATCACATTATGCAAAATGTTAATTGGAAAGAAAGAACAATTGAGGGATGGTTAAAAGCATTTGGCGCATGGTGTGATGCTTGCCCAAATAACCGCTTAACCATTATTAAGACAACACCTGACAAGAAGCTTACACAGGATCAAAGAGAGTGGCTTTTGTCTGTATACATGAATGATGGTGAATATGTTGGACGATTGCCAACACGCAAGAAATCAGGGTGTGTGATCAATGACAACGAGGCGAGAGCATTTCAACGTCTATGGCTAGATATCAAAGACAATGCTAGTGAGATTTTGCAAGAGTGGCTTGATCTTGTTTGGTCGCATTATGTAGAAGGGTATTCATTGAGGGAGATTGCTGAACGTAGAAATATTGGCAAAAGCTCAATTGATCAAGATATACGGTGTGGCATTGCATATATGCGAGGCCAAGCTTCATTTATTAAAAGTGAACGCGCTGGATAAGTATTGACTGTCCGGACGGGAAGTGCTAAATTTCTGTTATAGTGGACGAAGTTATGGTAATCCACACAGTTTTAAAGTTTTATATACCCACTAGTTCCATCTCGTGGGTATTTTTTCATATTAAAAATGCATGTATCAAATCAATCCTAACTCTTTTGCATGAGCTAAAAGGGCTTGTTTAACCGCTTTAGAGCGATTGTCACCGTAGTGCGCCTGTAGCGCAGTTAATGCATCAAAAACATCTTGTTCTTTCTTAGAGATAATAATCGGTGAGATTTTATCTAGTGCTTTATTACGGTAGTTATCAGCCGCTTTGAGTTGAGCATTTGAAGTCTTTACTTCTGACATATTGATTATCCTCTTGGTTAAGCTATAATCAGGAGAGCAACCCCTTTCGAGGTTGCCGTTATCTTAGTAGGTTGACTGTGAAATCATTACCAAGATAACTAGAAGAATGATTATTAAGTATTTCATCTTCTAAGCTCCTGAGAGTTATTGTTTTGGTAACTTAGTTACCGCCTCCAAGTCTAGAACTGCCATTCTCGACTTGTTAAAAACATTATATGCTAGCATATAAATATATGCAAGCATATAATTGAGAAAAGCTCGTTATTTTTAACGGGCTTTTTGCTTTTTAGACCGAACAATAAAAAATAGATGTTAGAATCCCACCGATAAATAGGAAAACACATGAACATTTGCATCGGTGGTGATCTTAACGGTCAAGTTGTAGAGAAAAGCCCAAACGATTACTTTCAACAGTCAATCGTAATTGGCGACAAGACATACAAGTTTTGGTTTTCAGATAAAGTAAGTTTTCATGATGCGTTTGTCGAAGCTGAGAAGCTGGCAAGGCAAGGATGAAATAAAGGGCGCTTAGGCGTCTTTTTACCCATTGTATGATATAAATTATTCTCAAACCAATAACTTGAGAATTAATATGTTAGTTAGAATCGATCAAGAACGCTATGTAAATCCAGCTCATGTTTCTGCATTAAAAATTCGCAAAATTACAGAATCAAAATATTCAGTTTATATATCAATTAACGGTATAGGTAAGGAATCTATCGTAACGGTCAATTGTGAAACATTAAAAGGAGCGGAAGCAATATTAGATTTATTGAATGTTTAAGAATTTGTGAGTTGTGTAGAGAGATTGATATTGCTTGGATAAGTTGATAATTTATTGTTTCTAAATTAATTATAGAGATAATAATGGCACACAGAGAAACGAAACTAACAAATGCCGAATCAGAAACAGGCAAACAGAACAAATATTTAGTCACCTACTTGGTTGTTGATAACACTGATCTTGAAGATACTCAAAAAAATATTGATTATCGTCCATTATTTGTTGAGATTGATGGTGAAGATATTTCTATCTTTGAAGACAGCTTTGTAGATCCTAGAGACAAACTAAAATATAAGCTTCTTATTTGGTAACACAAACCTCCTTCGGGAGGTTTTTTATTGGAGATTCCTTTATGGAAGATATAGAGCTTCCGAAAGGGAGTGAGCCACTAGAAAATCAACAACATGAAAATTTAGCTCAAGCCTATGTTGAGACTGCAAATAAGAAAAAAGCAGGGGAAAAGGCGGGCTACACAGATAAATCAAACGCATTTCGAGCCATTTTAAGACCAGATGTTCAAGAACGTATTAAGTTTCTACAAGAAGAACGTGCAGAAGAGTTGGGCATTGATGCTTATTACATTTTAAAAAGCCTCAAGTCTGTTGCTGAGCGTTGCATGCAGTCAGAAGAAGTTTTAGATCGTGACGGCTTCCCAGTTTTGGTAGAAGGTCCTGATGGGAATGTGGCTCCACAATACAAGTTTGATCAGAGTGGAGCTAACAAATCACTTGAATTGATGATGAAGCATTTAGGCATGCTGAGCGACAAAGTGAAGCATGAGCATACGGGTAAAATAGATATTCAAAGTATCAGTGATGCTGATCTTGACAAAAGAATCAAAGAGCTAGAGCAAAAGGTGATGCCAAATGAACAAGCAGGAGAAACTTGAGTATTTAGCATTACTGGAAGAAAAAGACAGACGTAACGATGTTTATCGATACAAAGACTTTGGCTCAAAACTTTACCCATTTCAACGTGAATTAATTAAAGCTTCCAATCAATATTCACAAGTCATGTTGATGGCTGCCAACCGGGTTGGTAAAACCATGACAGGGACTTACATTGATACCATTCATGCACTTGGACATTATCCAGATTGGTGGGACGGACACGTATTCAATAATGCGCCACTTATGTGGCTGCTTGGATACTCAGGTGAAAAATGCCGCGACTTACTTCAAACGCCTATTTTTGGCCGAAGAATAGAAAATAACTGGATTGGTGGGTTAATACCGCCAGAGTATATTCTCGAACATGAATCAATGACAGGCACACCAAATGCAATGCGTACTGTGTATGTGCGTCATGGTGGCGGTGGAGATGTGCAGTATCAATCTTCAAAGGTTCAACTATGGTCATATTCACAAGGTCAACATGCCTTAATGGGTGACTCAGTTGATTGGTATCATATTGATGAAGAACCAAAGGATCAAACAATTTTCCCTCAGGTTTTGACACGTACTGCAACAGGTGATAGCGGTAATGGTGGTCGAGGAGTTTTAACTTTTACGCCTGAAAATGGGCGAACAGACCTTGTTATTCAATTTATGGATACACCTAGTGATGGTCAGTATTTGATTCGTGCAGGCTGGGATGATGTCACACACTTAACAGAAAAAACTAAGCAAACGCTATTAGATTCTTTCCCACCACATCAAAAGGAAATGCGTACCAAGGGTATTCCAATGCTTGGTCATGGTCGTATTTATGACCTTAGTGAAGAATATATAACATGCGAACCTTTTGAGATCCCTGATCACTGGATGATTATTGATGGTATGGACTTTGGTTGGGATCATCCTCAAGCACAGGTACAGCTTGCAATTGACTTGGATACAGAAACAATCTATGTCACAAGAGCATGGAAACAGCGCCAAGTTTCACCTGATGAAGCATGGGGATCCACAAAAGTCTGGTCAAAGGACGTTCCAACTGCTTGGCCTGCTGATGGCCGTCAAACCGAAAAAGGCTCAACCAAACAACAAAAATCATATTACGAGAAGGCTGGATTTAATATGCTTGCTAATCATGCAACATGGCCCGATGGTGGCAATGGGGTTGAAGCGGGTTTATTCGAAATTCTAGATTTAATGCGTAAAGGCAAATGGAAAGTGTTTAGAGGGTTGCGAGCTTTCTTTGATGAGTTTTTACAGTATCACCGAGACGATAAGGGTCGAATCGTTAAAACAAATGATGATGTTTTAGATGGTGCGCGCTATGCATATATGATGCGTCGTTTCGCTGTAAGAAAAGGCTTAATTGGACAGCCAAAAAAACCAAAAGTAACAGTAATCCCTACAGCACATCGCTGGTAACTTAAGAGGTCAAGTTGTGGATAAATCAAATGAACAACTTGCCAACATTCTCACTCAAGCAAAAACACAATTCGATAAGATTCAAAGCGCTGTACGTGAAGAACGTCAACAGTGTTTAGAGGATCGTCGGTTTTATTCAATTGCGGGTGCTCAATGGGAAGGCAAGCTTGGTGAACAGTTTGAAAACAAACCTAAGTTCGAAGTTAATAAAATTCACTTAGCAGTTATTCGCATCATTAATGAGTATCGTAACAATAGAATTAGTGTTGATTTCATTAGTAAGGATGGATCAAAGAATGATGATCTAGCTGAAACTTGTAATGGTCTTTATCGTGCAGATGAGCAAGACTCATGTGCTGAGGAAGCTTATGACAATGGCTTTGAAGAAGCTGTTGGCGGTGGTATGGGCGCATGGCGTTTACGTGCTTGTCTTGAAGATGAGGAAGATGACGTAAACGACTATCAGCGTATTGTGATTGAGCCTATTTTTGATGCTGATTCATGTGTTTTCTTTGATTTAGATGCGAAAAGGCAAGACAAGGCAGATGCAAAATTTTGTTTTGTTCTATCTTCAATGACAGTTGATGCTTTCAAAGATGAATATAAGGAAGATCCTGCAACATGGGATAAATCAATCAATAATACTGAGTTTGATTGGTGTACAGGTGATGTTGTCTATGTCGCTGAATACTACAAAATCGAAACTGTAAAAGAGAAGATTCACATCTTCGAGTTGATTGATGGTACTCAAGAGCGACACAGTGAAAAAGAACTGGAAGAGAATCCTGAACTAAAAGTTAAACTTGATGCTACTGGTGCTCAAGAGTTCAGAATTAAAACAGTTTCAAAACGCAAAGTTCATAAATACATCTTATCTGGTAGCAAGGTGCTTGAAGACTGCGGAATTATTGCAGGCAAACACATTCCAATTGTTCCTGTTTATGGCAAACGTTGGTTTATTGACAACATTGAGCGTTGCATGGGGCATGTGCGCCTAAGTAAAGATGCACAGCGATTGAAGAATATGCAGCTTAGTAAGTTGGGTGAAATTAGCGCCCTATCTGCTGTTGAAAAGCCAATCATGGCGCCTGAGCAGGTCGCTGGGTTAGAACATATGTGGGCTAACGATAATTTAGTTAACAACCCTTACTTGCTTGCGAGCCCTCTTACAGATGTCAATGGCAATATTATTGCTCAAGGGCCTATTTCATATACTAAGCCACCGCAAATCCCTCCAGCAATGGCGGCACTAATGCAAATATCAGACATTGATATTAAAGAGCTTCTTGGCAATCAAGAACAGGGTGAAAAAATTGCTTCTAACATTAGCGCTGAAGCGATTGACATGGTTCAGACTCAGCTAGGCATGCAAGCTTATATCTATGTGTCAAACATGGCTAAGGCAATTAAACGATCTGGTGAGATTTGGCTTTCAATGGCCTCCGAAATCTATGTTGAAGATGGTCGAACAATGAAGACGGTTGGTGAGCAAGATGAAATTGACAGCATTGAATTGGTTCAACCAAAAATCGTTGATGGTGAGCAAACATATGCAAATGACTTGTCAAAGGCAAAGTTTGATGTAGCTGTAGATGTTGGTCCTACTTCATCAAGTCGCCGATCGGCAACAGTTCGAGCATTAACTGCCATGCTTCCAATGGTTACCGATCAAAACGATCAGCAGGTATTGTCCTCTATGATCATGCTGAATATGGAAGGCGAAGGCATTAGTGATGTTCGTGATTACTACCGTCAGAAATTATTACGCTTAGGTGTTGTTAAACCAACAGAAGAAGAGCAGCAACAACTTCAAGCAGAAGCGCAAAACCAACAACCTGATCCAAATTCATTGTATTTACAAGCTGCCGCAGAAGAAGCATCTGCCAAAGCACAGAAAGCAAAAGCTGACACAGTTCTAGTAAGTGTTAAAGCGGAAGAAACGAGAGCGAAAACTGCAGAAACATTAGCTCGTATGAATCGAGAGGATCAACAAGCTGTATTAGATATGGTTCAGCAAATCAACCAAGCCACAACGGTATCCGCTCAGCCTGAAATGAGTGAGGGAGTTCAAAATGTCTGATTATGAGCAAGAGCAACAAAATTTAGATCCTGAAAATCAAGATTTAGAAAATCAGGAAGAAGGTGGCGAGCATCGAGATGGTGCAGTACAACCTAATACTGAGGAACAAAATCAAGAAGCTGAAGAATTTGTTGTGACTTACGGTGATGAAGGGCCAAAGAACGAATCAAATGATGATGAGTTTAATGGTCAACCAGCGCCACATTGGGTTAAAGAACTTCGTCGTGAAGCTAAAGAAGGTAAGCGACGAATCAAAGAGCTTGAATCACAATTATCTCAGAATCAAAAACCGCAAGAAGTAGTGTTAGGCGAGATGCCTAAACTAGAAGATTATGGTTACAACGAAGATGATCCTGAATATAAAAAAGCGATTGAAAACTGGGCTGAACAAAAAGTTAAGCTTAATGATCAAGAACGCAAAAAACAAGCTGAACAGGAAAATGCAGCCAAAGCTTGGCAAGAAAGATTGTCAGACTATGAAGTTAAAAAGAATGCAGTAAAAACCAAAGTGAGAGACTTTGACGAAGCTGAAGAGTTAGCACGAGATGTGTTAACCGAAACTCAGCAAGGCATTTTAATTCATGGCGCTAAAAATCCTGAACTGATCATTTACCACTTAGGTAAGAACCCTGAAAAAGCGAAAGAATTGGCAGGTATTAAGGATCCTATTCAATTCGCATTTGCAGCTGCAAACATCGATGCTCAAATCAAAGTGCAAACTCGAAAACCACAAACAAATCCAGAATCAAAAGTTAATGGATCAGGCCCGTTGAGTGGTGCTACTGATTCAACTTTAAACAAATTACGATCTGAAGCTGAAAAGACAGGCGATTACACAAAAGTGGTCGCATATAAGAAGCAGAAGCGCCAAAAAGATTAATTGGAGAAATACATAATGGCTAACGCTTTTAACAAAGAAGAAATCGTTGCATGGGAACAACTATGTGAGGGTTTTGAAGACTCAGAAGTAATGGCACGCAATGTGTCAAAATACACAATCAATGGGGCAGATGCTGCACGTACAAACGACACAATTTGGCGTCCAGTGCCATACATCGCAACGTCATTTGATGGTATGGACCAAACATCTAACTTCAAAGATAAAACACAACTGTCAGTCCCTTCTACTATTGGTTTTAAAAAATCTAGCCCGTTCTTGCTTGATGCTTCAGAATTGCGTGATGCATTACAACAACAGCGTCTTGGCGAGGCAGCTCGTCAAAAGTTAGGCTCAGACATTAATACTGCTGTAGCACGTACTGCGGCAATGCAAGGTACGGTGGTAATTGCTCGTTCAGGTGCTGCCACATCTTATGATGACATCTCTCAAGCTGATGCCGCACTAACAGAACAAGGTATCAATAGTGAAAATCGTAAATTCATTTTGTCTGCACGTGACTACAATGGGTTGGCAGGTGATTTGGCAAAATCAACACGTTCTTTCACGGGTAACAAGTCAAATGATGCTTACACGCGAAGTTTTGTAGGTGAAGTAGCAGGTTTTGATACATTCAAAGCGGATTATGTGCCTCGCCTAACTGCTGCGACTGCAACTGGCGTGACGATTGGTGCGGCCAACCAATACTATGTGCCTAAAGCAACATCTACAGCGTCAACTGGTGAAGTGGGTAATGTTGATAACCGCTATCAAACAATAACTGTTGCAAACACTACTGGCGCTCTTAAAGCAGGTGACTGTTTTACAATTACAGGTGTTGAGTCGGTTCACCATATTAATAAGGAGGCTACCGGTCAGCTCAAAACCTTCCGTGTTATCTCAGTAAACAGCGCGACATCACTTGTTATTTCACCGCCAATCATTTCTGCACAGGGTGCGAGTGAAGCTGAAAAGCAATATCAAAACGTCTCAGCAACACCAGCTAACGGTGCTGTAATCAATGCTCTGAATATTAAAACTGCTTATGCGAATCCATTTTGGCACAAAGATGCAATTGAATTGATTCCTGCTGTTGCTGCTGTTCCTCGTGATGCTGGTGCAGCGGTGATGACTTACACAACCTCAAGTGGTATTGAGATTGTGTTCCAGAAGCAATACGACATTAACACCATGAAAACTAAATTCCGTTTAGATACATGGTTTGGAGTGGTTATGACCAACCCTGAAATGTGCGGTATTGAATTGTTTAACCAGTCTTAAACTAACAACCGTGACGACAAATGCCCGCTAAATGCGGGCGTCGTCATTTTAGGAGTATGCAAATGTCAAATGAATACCCAAAGGCATTACACAAAGGCAATCAGAAAAACTTTGAAAGCCTGATTGCTCAGAATGTTGAGCAAGAAGAAGAACTTCGAGAAAATGGTTATAAAAACTATTCAGAATTGCCAGAACATAGCCAATTGGTAGGTGTTGTTTTTGGGTCAGTTTCAAACTCAAATGAAGAGCTTGATCAAGTCAAAACAGAACTCCTTGAAGCATTAAAAAATAATGAATGGTATGAAGAACAACTTCAAACCGCTCAATCTGAATACATTTCAAAAGTGAATGAGCTTCAAAAAGAAAACTCAATCTTAAAATTCAATGCTATGGATGCAACAGAACTTAAAGTAATTCTTGATTCCAAAGATGTGAAATATGGTTCACGCGATGGTAAAGATATTCTTGTGGGTCTGGTAATTTCTGCTATTTACCCAGAAGTAGGTGACTAAACATGTCATGGACTAAGCGTCAAATTATTGAACGTGCTTATGAAGAAATAGGTTTGGCTGCTTATGTCTTTGACTTACAGCCAGAGCAGGTTGAAAGCGCAAGACGAAAACTTGATTCAATGGTTGCTGGATGGTCTTCAAAAAATATTCAAATTGGATACCCGCTACCAAGTGAAGCAGACTCAAGCGATATAGATCAGGACACAAACGTACCTGATTACGCTATCGATGCACTTGCATTTAATTTAGCAATTCGGATTGCACCAGGGATAGGAAAGCAAGTCTCACCAGATATTCGCATTGCTGCAAAAGGTGCATACAACGACTTGCTAACAATGGCAGTTAAAAACCCACCGCAAATGAAATATAGCTGTACGCTACCAAGCGGTGCAGGCCATAAACACCGTTGCGATAAATTCATTATCAATAAACAAGACAATAACGTTTTATCACCTAATCAAGATGTGGAGTTCTTTAATGACTAAGCGATTAAATGCTGCTGATTCCTTGGTGATGGGCGACCAAATTGTTATCTATCGAGGTAATTGCACTGATTTTAGAGCATTACCATTTGATGTCTTGGTCAAGGAAATACTTGCTTTAATTCCAAAGCCTGATTTTAAAACGCCTGAGCTTCAAAGATTTAACCCAAATGACAACTTCACTATTGATGTTGATAAAAATGAAGTGGGTACGTATTTGGTTCTCAATCCCTCTATTGCTATAGATTCAGGTTGGATTAATCTTCCACCAGTGGATACCAAAACAGATGGTTATGAGGTAATTGTTAGCTGTTCTGAGCAAATCAACAACCTAACTATTGATGGTGGTGACAAGGCGGTAATTGGTGAGCCTAATGCAATCAATGCAACAGGTTTCTTTAAGATGAAATACGATGATTTATCACATACATGGTACCGCGTGGGGTAAATATGCAAATACCAATCCTTAGTGGAATTTATACAGATGAAAACTCAGATTTCCGTTCTTCTTATCCTAGAAACTTAACACCAGTTCCTAAAGAAAATGGGTTATCAAATGGGTATCTTCGCCCAGCCGAAGGAATTCTATTATTCAGTGATCTAGCAGGTGTTGATCGAGGAGGTATAAACTGGAATGGTATTTGTTATCGAGTTTGTGGTGATCAACTTGTTAAAGTAAATAGTGATGGTTCAGTAGTCCAGCTTGGCTATGTTGGAGGTACTGGTTATTGCAACTTTGATTATTCTTTTGATTACCTGGCAATCAATAGTGGAGATAATCTCTATCTATACAAAGATGGCATTCTAAAACAGATCACAGATGGTGATTTAGGTTTAGTCAAGGATGTTGTGTGGGTTGATGGATATTTCATGACGACCGATGGTGAGTTTCTAGTTATTACTGAACTCAACAATCCTTTTGAAGTTAATCCACTTAAATACGGTTCATCTGAAGTTGATCCTGATCCAATAAATGCACTATTCAAGCTTCGCAATGAAATCTACGCCCTTAACCGCTACACCATTGAAGTTTTTGACAACGTTGGCGGTGAAAATTTCCCATTTAGTCGAATTGATGGGGCTATGGCAACACGAGGCACATTGAGCCCGAGCACATGTTGTAAATTTCTAGAAACAATTGCATTTGTTGGTAGCGATAAGAACGAGCCAATTTCTATTTATTTATCTGCAAATGGCTCAACTCAAAGGATTGCCACAAGAGAAATTGACCAAATTCTTAGAACTTATACTGAGGACGAGCTATCCCGATGTCTTTTAGAGTCAAGAATGGTTGAATCCCATCAGTGGCTATATTTTCACTTACCTGATAAGACCATTGTTTATGATGCAGCAGCATCAACAGCAACAAGCCAGCAAGTCTGGTTTATTTTATGTTCAGGATTTGGTGAGGTTCAGTACTTAGCGCAAAACCATGTTTGGTGTTATGACAAGTGGATTGTTGGTCATCCCAATCAAAGTAAGCTTGGTATTTTAACCAATAAAAATGGTGAGCATTGGGGTGATGTTGTTGAGTGGTCCTTTGATACTTCAATTGTTTACAATGATTCTTTTGGTGCAATATTTCATCAAGTTGAATTGGTGGCTTTAACTGGTAGAACGTTATTCGGTCACAGCCCGACAGTTTGCACCCAATATTCACTTGATGGAGAGATCTGGTCAGTAGAAAGATACATTAGTGCTGGCACAGTTGGACAGCGTGATAAGCGCCTTGTTTGGCTCCAGCAAGGGCATATGCGTAATTGGCGCATACAGCGATTTACAGGAACTTGCGAAAGCAGGCTTGCAATTGCTCGGCTAGAGGTTCAAGTCGAACCACTGGGGGTTTAAATGGCTTTAGTAGATCCAAAAACACCGCCAAGAAAAGATCTAGAAAAAATGTGTGGTGGAGATCAGCGCCTCGTTAAAGCGTTTGAAAAATTATTTGAATTAATCCCTAGTGAATTGAATAAAGGAAGTGATGACCTGTCAAATGCACAGATCTCTGCTGACAATGCTGCAACTCAGGCAAATTTTGCAGGATCATTTTTAACTAGTTTTGAATATTTGATTAATTTCATAGCACTACAGCCAGCATTAGTACAAATCATTGAGAGTTCTTTGGGAATAAATCCAGCTCAAGAGCATAGTGCTTCAGATTACTTGTATCCAATATATCAACAAATTGAATGTTCAAACCCAAATTTTGAGATCACATAAATGGCAACTGTAACCGCAAAAAATTTAGTCACATCTAAATTTATCGAAAATTCTCAAACAACCCAATACACAGCTCAAAATGGCAAAGCATTGATTGATAAATGCACTATTACCAATGTAACCGCAAGTGCGGCAAAATTTAGCATTAATTTAGTTCTAACTGGTTCAGCTGGAACTTCAAACCTAATCATTAAAGATCAATCTGTTGCCGCAGGAAATGTGTATTTATGCCCTGAAGTAGTGGGTCATGTAATTGAGTCAGGTGGTTCTATTAGCACCGTCTCCGATACTACAGACGCATTGGTTTTACGTATTTCAGGGCGCGAGGTGGTGTAGTGAATAATTTCCATGTTATTACAACAGCTGATGTGAATAGCTTGATGTTAAATATAAAACGCCATCCTGAGCTATGGAAGGAAGATACATTTTTAAGGGATTACCAGCAGGGCCCATTTGGGGAGATTGAAAGCATCATGCTTCGTTTCCCTGAAAAGCGTGTTTTTGAGCAAGAAGAGGAGCTTGAAAAATACAAACGTGGAGAGAGTCAATTTGATCAACATGAAAGTATTGATTATCCAGCGTTTGCGATTTTAACTGAAGCGCGTGGGATAGTTTTTGGTTTGATGGCGTTGGTGCAGGGTGAGCGCATTGGCCGTGTGATGATCAATAAGATCAAACCAGGTGGGAAAATCTACCCTCACGCAGACTCACCAGAACACACAGATTACTACACAAGATTTCATGTGGTTTTACAGTCATCAGCTGGTTGTTATTTGCGAGCTGGTGATGAACAGCTTGAAATAAAAACAGGTGATGTTTTTTGGTTTAACAATAAGCTTGAGCATGAAGTTGTGAATAATTCTGCTTTTGATCGCATATCAATGGTAGTGGATATTAAGGTGAAGAAATGATTACAGCACATGTAGAAAGTTTTGAACAAAATCTAGAATTTCTTAAACCTTTGCTTCCAATTCACTATGCGGAACTTGCATTAAATCAAGATAAGGTGCCACTTTCTCCACAATTTGATAAATATATTGATGCAGAAAATCGTGGTGAATTAATTTTTGTTGCACTTCGAGATGCAGGTCAAATAGTAGGGTATTTCATTGGCTTTATTGCACCAGGTCTACATTACTCAACCTGCCTAACTTGCCAGATGGATATTTTTTATGTTCTGCCTGAGCACCGTGGAAGCGGGGCTGGATTTCAATTATTCAAATTTGTAGAGATAAATCTTAAACAGCGTGGAGTACAGCGCATGTTTGTGGGATCCAAGATGCACAAAGATGCCTCTTGGTTGTTCGAGAAACTAGGATATGTTCCTGCAGAAACATATTATTCAACTTGGTTGGGAGATTAATATGGTAGCGGCCGCAGTCGTTGGCAGTGCTGTTGTTGGTGGCGTGATGTCAAGTCAAGCGCAAAAGAAGGCAGCAAAAAGCGCAGCATCAGCACAATCAGAATCAAGTCAAGCTGGAATTGATGAGCAAAGACGTCAGTTTGATGCAATCCAAGAGCTTATGAAACCTTATGTAAATGCTGGTACACAAGGTTTAGGTGGTCAACAAGACTTGCTTGGTTTAAATGGCGCTGATAAGCAACAAGCAGCTATTGATGCGATTAATAATAGCTCAGCTATGCAAACCTATATGCAGCAAGGTGAGAATTCCATTTTACAAAATGCATCAGCTACTGGTGGGTTACGTGGTGGAAACACTCAATCTGCATTAGGTCAGTTTAGACCGCAATTACTCAATCAATTAGTAAATCAGCAATACCAGAATCTTGGCGGGTTAACCTCACTTGGGCAGAATGCAGCCGCAGGCGTTGGTAATGCAGGTATGCAATCAGCTAACAATATATCCAATTTAATGCAATCTGTGGGTCAGGCTCAAGCGGGGAGTGCGCTAGCTCAAGGCCAAGCAAATGCAAATATGTGGAATAGTGTCAGCAGTGCCATAGGTAATGTTGGTGGTGCTTACCTATATAATAAAGGTTTCTGAGGTGAATCATGGCGCAACCTTATAACTACATGCTGGATATTCCAAATCCTGTTGATGCGGTAAGTCAAAGTATGGCTAATGGTTTTAATATGGCTGCAAGTGTTGATAAGGCACAGCAGCAACGTGAGCAAGTTGCTATTCAGAAAGCTCAACAGTCTAAGATGAACAGTGACTTGCAGTATCTTTCGAACAACCCAAGCCCTGAAAACTATTCAAAAGTGATGACTCTTTACCCTCAACTTTCAGAAAACCTTAAGCGTTCATATGAAACAATGGATGACGGGAAAAAGAAAACAACCCTTAGCCTTGCATCTCAATCGTATGCAGCACTCATGAACAATCAACCTGAAGTAGCAAAACAGGTATTAAATGATGCTGCAACGGCTTATGAAAATTCTGGGCAGACGAAGGATGCTGGTGTTTTGCGTGGTTATGCAAAAATGGTTGAAAACAATCCAAATGCGGCACGAACTTCAATTGGAATGTTAATGGCTTCTACCAATCCAGATAAATTTGCTGATATTTATGGAAAACTTGGTGACGAAAGTCGTGCCAGTGAAATGCAACCTCTTGAGATGGCTAAAACTGAAGCAGAAACAGCAAAAATCAATGCTGAAGCTGGTGATATTCCACTTGCTGCAGCTGATCGAGCCCAAGGAGTCATAAACCAAGGGAATAAAATTGAGTATGACAATCAGTACAACTTTGACAAGTTGGGTCAAGACCAGCAGCAATTCCTTGCCAGCCTTGAGCAAAAAGATCGTATTTTGGCGACAAAGATGGCAGCAGTTAAAAAAGAAACTTCCACCCAAAAGGTTGAGCGCTTAGAAAAGGCTCAAAGTTTTGCAACGGCAGCCGTAAATGCCTCAAGTACTGCAAAGTTGGCAGCAGAATTAATCAATGATTATAAAAAATTATCGGATGCGAGTGGCGCTGGTGTTTGGAACGCAGCAATGCGAAATATACCAGGTACTGCTGAGTATGATTTTGCTCGTCGGGTTGAGACACTTAAGAGTCAGGCTTTCTTAATCGGTGCTCAAAATCTTAAAGGCTTAGGCGCAATGACTGAGATAGAAGGGAAAAAGGCAACTGATGCTCTTGGTAACTTGGATCTAAGTCAAAATACCAAGCAAGTTGCTATGCAGCTGGCTGATATCGCCAAGGCTGCTAACAATGTTGCGCAAGCAGCCAATAAAAATGCTCAGATCTATTCAACAAAAGGTCAAGGGTATTCGCAGGGCATTAAAGATGCAGCTAAAGAATTGGGAATTTCAGAAGCTGAGGCACAATTGTTTGCAAACGAAAATGGGCTGTAAATTAACCATTCGACCACAAGCCACCTTCGGGTGGTTTTTATTACCTAAGGAAAAGCCATGGCAAATAGCTATAAAGATTCAAAATGGTCTAATTTATCCACCATTACTGAAAAACGCCTTGGATTACCTGATGGGTTGCTTAGAAACATTGTGCTGCATGGTGAGAAGTCTAATGCGGACCAAGTAAGCAGTGCTGGCGCAAAAACGGTTTACCAAATCATCCCTCAAACTCGAGATGCGATCTTAAAGAAATACAAATTTGATGCTTATGAGAGTGATAAAAATTCCGCTTTAGCGGCTGGATATTTGCTTAAAGAAGCACTTGATCGTAACAACGGGAATGTTGAAGCGGCTATAGGTGAGTATCATGGTGGTACTGATCGTAAAAATTGGGGTCCAGTTAACAAGGCTTATCGTCAGCGCGTACTCTCAGCAATGGGTGGTCAAAAGTCTCAAGATCAACCCACAAATGCAGCTCGGGACCAGTACCAAAACCAATCTAAAGACATTGTTGCTGAATACCGCAAACAACAAGCAGAGCGTCAAAAAGCACAGCAAACAAAGCCTAATGCGGATGCAGATCGATCACAGAAAATCATTACTGCTTATCAGAAAGCTCGACAGGATGGGAGAATTCAAGATTCAACAACCCAACCTCAAGGCCTTCCTGATTTTGATGCTAATGGCAACATTACGCATGAACAGCCACCAATTGAAGTTAAGCCTGAGCTGACAATTACAGATCGCTTAAAAGGAGCAGGAGAGGCAGCGTTATCAACCGCTACAGGCATGACAACAGGTGCAGTTGGGTTTATCGATGGAGCCTTGGGTGGTATTGGTCGTGCAGTCGATTCAGGAACATTTGGAACACCTGAAGGCGCAAGGCAGATTGAACAAAGCGCATCTGAAGGTGCAGCCAACTTCACTTATGCACCTAGAACCCAATTAGGTCAAGAATATGTGCAAAAAATTGGTGAAGTTACTGAACCATTAGCTGCATTCATTCCTGCAACTGCTGAAATAGGACTAGCTGCTCAAGCGGCAAGAAGTGCTGCACCAGTGATTCAAGGACAAGCCGTGCGTGCAGGTCAAGCTACAAGTCAAACAGTCCAAAGACCCATCCAAGCCACGACAAATGCTATTAGATCGGGAGTTGATGGCCTTAAGGATGCTATTGGTTTGAACCGCGATACCAACACAAATCCAGCACCAGCAAACATTGGTGCAGCGCAAGTTGATCAAGCCACTATTCGTGATGCTTTAGCTCAAGACCTGCCTTATCCACCTCAACTGACTCAAGGCCAATTAACGCGTGATCCTGGTCAATTAAAATTTGAAACTGAAACTGCTAAGAATTCAAATCTTGGTACACCACTTCGTCAGCGTTATGAAGAACAGCATGAGGTTATGCAGCAAAACCTTGAGGCTTTTATTGATGATACTGGAGCACAAGCGACTAATATGCGTGAAGTTGGTTTATCTGTTGATAGCGCACTCCAAAAACAAATGAAAGCTGATAAGAATCGGGTACGTGTTGCATATGCTAAAGCTGACAAATCAAACGAAGCTCAATTGCCTGTAGATCTTACACAGCCAGTTAGAAATGGCAATGACACCCTAACTGTACTTGATTATCTAAACTCCCAACCAGATCTTAAATCAACCCCTATTATTTCTGATGCTAAATCTATAGCTACCAAGTTGGGCATTGCGAACAAGGATAGTAATGGAGATTTAATCCCTGCATCCCCAACAGTTAAACAAATGGAGAAATGGAGATCCGAGATTAATCAAAACACTAATCTTGAGCCTACCAACGTACGTCAAACTGCAATACTGAAAAGTTTGATTGATCAACATGTTGAGCCTATTGCTGGTCCACTTTATCGAGCTGCTCGTGTTGAGAGAAAGCGAATGGCTGATCACTGGGAAAATCGCGCAATCATTAAGGATCTCACAACCAATAAAACAGGAAGTAGCGATAGAAAAGTTGCGCTTGAAGATGTACAGAAGCGAATCATTCATGATGGCTCACTTGATGACATGAGGTTTGCGAAACGTACCTTATTGACATCGGGTGAAGAGGGTAAACAAGCATGGCGTGATATTCAGGGTCAAACACTTCAAGAAATCAAAATGGAAGCCACTAAAGGTGTTGCATCTGATGCACGTGGAAATCAAATGATAAGCCCTGCTGCTTTAAATACTGCAATCAACAAACTGGATAAAAGTGGCAAACTAGATTTTATTTTTGGCAAACAAGGTGCAGAAAAATTACGGGCAGTAAATGAGATATCAAAAACTTTGTTTACTGTTCCTACATCTGCGGCAATTAACCATAGTAACACTGCAGCAACACTTACAGCCGCTATGGATATTGCACTGTCAGGAATGTCGGGGTTTCCTGCGCCAGTAGCGTCAGCGCTTCGTCTAGCAACAAAACACATCAAGGACAACAAAGTGCGTGCAAGAGTGCAAAAAGCACTAAACCCAAATCAACCACGACCTTAAATTAAACTCAAATACAAACCCAGCCAAGTGCTGGGTTTTTAATTTCTAAATCCTATAAACTCCAAGGAGTTATGCGAATGAGTAGTAAAGTTATATCTCCATACCCAATTTTTAATGATGTTGATGGGGATCCATTAGATGCGGGATATACGTACATTGGTGAGACAGGTAAAAATCCAGAAGTCTATCCAGTACCTGTATTTTTTGATGAAAACTTATCAATTCCAGCACCTCAACCAATCCGAACTCGAAATGGCTACATTTCTCAAAGCGGAAAACCAGCCAAACTTTATATTGCAAATGAAAAATGTTCTGTAACTATTAAAAATAAAAGAAAAACAATAATCTGGACTGATTTGAATGCAGATTTAAGTTTTACTGTTGATGGGATTAATAAAAAAATCAAATCCACTATTACGTATGTAAATAGTATTGCAGAATTATTATCCTTAGAAGCATGGGAAGGCCGAACAGTACAAAACAATGGCTTGCAAAAAGGCTTGTTTAAGTTCAATAAACAAAGACTATCTGAAAATGATGGTGGTACTATCTTTAATGGCTGGGAGCGCCAATATTCTGGGGGTGTTTATGCAGAATGGTTTGGTGCGGATAACACTGGGGTAACAGATATCGGGTCATCATTGCAAAAAGCTTTCGATTCATTCCGTTGCGTAAATTTAGGTGATGGGGATTTTCTTTTAACTTCGGTTGTTGGTCTGCCGTATGTTTCAAATTACGGTGATAATGATATACGCTTGGTTGGAACAGGTCAGACAAAAGCTATTGTAAATAGCACAACTCCTGTTTTTACAAGTAAGGCTAGTTTAAGCAATCCCAATTCACCTGAAAACTTATTTTGTGGAAAAGTATATATAGATGGTATTAATTTTAGCTCAACAATAGCAAACGCTAAAATTTTCAATTTAGATCGTATTTATAACTTTACATCACAATCTAATACCTATTATAAAATAGGTTCTGTTGGATATAGTAGCTTACTAAGAAGCGCAGAAAATATCCCATACATGCAATCTATTCAATTTATTGATAACAAATTCTCTGAGTGTGATCATGCTATTGATGGATATGCTGCCTTTAACGTTGAATGGAAATCAAATCATTGCGAGGGTTGTGGTGACTTACTCAACTTCAAGGATTACACAAACGGATCAGGTACAGTTATCAAATCCAGGATACAGTCTTTGCAAATTGATGGCGGTATGCATGAGGGTGGTGGTCTTTTCTTAAAAGCCTCTAATGTTTACTCGCTCCAGATTGATGGTCAATATCTGGAGTCAAATACCAAATTTGGAGCAGGCACAAACAAGTGTAATATTTATTTGACTCCAGATTATGTTTATAGTTTGGCTGGATCAATAAAGAACTTAACTTGTGGAAATATATTTACAGCAGACAATACATGGCAAGATATTAAAATTGTCTATGACAATACTCCTTATACTGCAATAACATCTCACTCAGCTAGGATTTCCGTTTCTGATTGCTGGACTACTGCTTACTATCTTTTTAACAAAGATTCCTATGTAAGGCACTTCAATAATCAGACTGGATATAGTGCTGCACTTGGTGACACTGGATTTGCACCTCAACCATTTAGCCATAGGTCAAACAAGGTATCATATTGGTTTAGGGACTTTGTGAATCTCCCAACTGGAAAAATGAGTGGGGGCAACTTGCAATTGCCAGTCATAAAAACCAATTTGATTAAACAGTATACAAAGCAAACATCTGGATGTACTTTTGATCTTGATATAAAGATTGAGATTTTGAACGCATCCGTTTCTATTGGTTATATTGCAGTGAAGATACATGGAGCGCTAATGAATGCGCTAACCAAAAGCCAACAATCACCTACAGACACTACAATACCTGATAGACTTTATTGTTTTGCTAATATAGTTTCTATTGTTCAGGCCGATAAAACAGTTATTAATGGGACGGGATCAACCATGAATACTTTTTTTAATCTGTCGAACACTTCCAGCTCTCCAAAATTATCAATTGATAATGCAACAAATGGGCAGTTTGGTTATCACACCTTGAGTCTTAATAATTTTAATTTTAATGGTGTGGATGGGACCTCCACACCTACTGGATATAATATGAGTGCAACATTAACAACATATAGTTCTGGTAGAGCATTTAGTGATGTATGCAGTGGTGCACTTGTTCGACTTGAAGTTGATTAAAAAATCTCAAATTGTTTATCTTTCACAAAAGGGACAACCTCCGGTCCCTTTTGTGAAGTTGCATAGACAAAAAATACTAAGATAAATGTAAAAAAAACAGTATTAACTGCGTACCTAAATCTAATATCTTTGATGCTGATTAACAAAATTCCAATAATGAAGAAAACGGGCCACATAAAGTAAAAAGCTAATCGGATTAAAGCCTGATTTACAAAACCATTAAAATAAAAGAAAATTTGAAGGCCAATAAAAAAACTGTATATAACACTTAAAAAAACAAAAAGTTCACGTAAGTCGTAGCGAACAATTTTTTTAGCTATAACAGACACAAAAAATACAAGTGTATAAAACAATAAAAGTGTTGCAGATAAATTTGATGTAACGGAGTCTTTATCTGAATATGCAGAGTATCGAACGTATTTTTCAGTAATATAGTTTAATATTGTTCCAGAAACTAAGACTACTGCAGCAATATTCACAAACCATAGCCGATAAAGGATATCCTTAAACTTCCAAATAAAATAAAAACCCAAGCAAATTAGCGATGAATAGTGAAAAAATATGGATGAAATAATTACGAGAATAATAAATCTTCTTGTATTTCCTTGCGTTAAAAAATACGTTGCAAGAATTATTATTGACATTGCAACACTTTGACGCAGGATATTAAAAGCATTGTAATAAACAATAAAATAACTAAATAATGCGCCAAAAAGTAAAACTAAATTTAATTTAGTTTTAATAAAAACATATGTGAAAATTGAATACATCATTGCAATGTATATGAAGAATAATATATGTGGATCTCTAAAAATAATCATCAAAAAGTAAGTTAGGATGCAGAATCCAATTTCAAAACCTCTAGTTAAAGAGAAATAAAGAATATCATTAAAACTATTTAATGATGCTAAATCTTTAAATATGTAAACATATTCGATGGTATCCGTACCCATTGAATAGTCACGAACCAAGTATAGTGATGAAAGAACTAATACAGTCAAAATCGCAAGTATTGGTTTTATTGATTTTGTTTGTTTTGCATTCATCAGAAAAGCAAGCGCTGATGTCAATGTGAAAACCACTAGATATGGAATCATAAACTTAATTTGAATTCAAAATTTGCTCCATTCTCTCGAATAAGCATTAAAAATTCAATTTAAAAATTTAAATATACCGAACTACACTCAATCCTAGTCACCAAACATCTAGGGGTAATGCCAAAAATAGGGGGTTACATGTCTGATACACAGGCAACAATTGACGCGTCAGTAGCTATAGCTGCAAGCAAAACCGCAGCATATGGCGGTAGTACTGCTGGCGCTATTACTGCATGGCTTGGGAGTATTGATCTTGCGTTTTGGATCAGTATTTTGATTGCAATTGCAGGCTTAATAATGAACTGGTATTTCGCGCGCAAGAAAGATAAGCGTGATGAACTAGAACACAAAGCCTATATCGCATCACTTCAAATCAAGGGGAAGATCGATGTCAATAAAGACTAAAATCATAGTAACAACATTGAGCGCATCAGCGCTTTTTTTTGGCTCTTTAATTGGTTATGAGGGGTACAAATCAAAACCATATTTAGATAGTGCTAAAGTGGCAACGATTGGTATCGGGTCCACATCATATGAAAACGGTACTAAGGTCAAAATGACTGATAAGCCCATTACAA
>NZ_JBIMBV010000031.1:0-27205 GCF_048551735.1 Acinetobacter legionensis | reverse complement strand
CAAAAATCTTTCGTTTAACAGGGCTCTTGCGCTGCAAACAAAGCAGTGCTTTATTTTTGCTCATATACCCCCGCCCAACGGCGACATCCATGTCGCCGCACGGTAGGATCACCATCTAGGGTTCAAAAATACAAAAAATAAATTGATAATCAATAGTTTCTAAAAGTTCATAAAAAACATAAGCTTCATTTATAATCAAAGATTTGAGGGGAATCACTTGTATGAATAATTAGGTGGTTTGACTATAATTCAAAAATAAGCAACAAGGTTCAGTCTGAAATTGTTGCTTGGGATGCTTTGAAATGTTGATTCAATTTTGGAGCGGGAAGGTCAATGATCCTGTTTCCCTTGGCTAAACTTTTGAAGACTAAATTCTCCAGATGAGAATTCTGGAGAATCAATGAAGATCACTTTTGTAAAATCCGATTAAGGCAAATCTAATTCTTTACGCATCTTTAAAGATCGCAGTAATGCCTGATCACGAAGTAATTGAAGATTCTTATCGCCTAGTTTTTTAACAAACTGTTGAGTTTCTTCATTCAGCATCTCAATTTTTTCTTCAGACAAGGTATAAGGGTGCATATCAGCCCACCATTCAGACATCGGTTCACCTAAATGATGCATAGCGGCTTTAAATCCATGTTGATTGGCCAACTGCATATTTAAATAAGGACCAAATATTGCCCAACGTAATCCGGGGCCATTGGTGATGGCGATATCAATATCTTCTGCGCTACATACACCTTCAGAAACCAGATAAAATGCTTCTCTCCAAATTGCAGACTGTAAACGATTGGCGACATGCCCTTTAACTTCTTTCTGAATTAAAATCGGTTTTTTTCCCAATAATGTATAAAACTCAAAAGCATCATGAATATAGTTCGCTTGGGTTTTTTCTCCACCAATAATCTCAACCAAAGGTAATAAGTGTGGCGGGTTAAAAGGATGACCCAGTACGATTCTTTCAGGATAAAGGCAATCATGTTGAATATCTGAGATTTTTAATCCAGATGAACTTGAAGCGATAATGCTATCTTTAGGGCAGTTTTGAGTGAGCTGTGCATATAAGTCTTTTTTTAGATCAATCCGCTCTGGACCATTTTCTTGAATAAAATCGGCATCTTTTACCGCATCTGTTAGATTTTGATAAAAAGTGAGATTTTTTAAAGTGTCTGAAACATAACAGTCAGAAGAGGTGGTTTGCTCTTCAGCCAACTCGAACAGATCCAGTAAATAGGTCTGAACTCTATTTTTTAAATTTAATTCTGCATCAGCTGCAGGATCAAAAGCATTCACCTGAAATCCTTTACTTAAATAGAATGCTGCCCAACTTGCACCAATAACACCAGTACCGATAATGGCAACTTTATTTATGGGTTTCATATATTCATTTTCCTTGAATAACTTGAGAACGTTGGATTGTCTAGCTATGACACATGACAAAGTGAGCCTTTCACTTTGATAAAAACTAAAGATAGAAAAACTAAAAAACAGTAGGGGAGGATTTCCCCCCTACAAATGAATATGTATTACATCTGGTTAGATGATTTACATAGAGACAAATTCATGCTCATTGCAATCATCAACTGTATTACTGAGCAGTATAACCACCATCCATAACCACTGCTTGACCTGTCACCCCCGCCGCTTTTTCACTCGCCAAGAAAACGGCATAATCTGCAATTTCTTCAACATTGAGTAAGCGTTTTTGTGGAACCATGGCTAAAATGACATCTTCAAGTGCACTTGTTTCGCTGACATTACGGGTTTTGGCTAAATCTTTAATTTGACCACGTACCAAAGGTGTGTCGACATAACCTGGGCATAATGCATTGACCGTGATTCCATCACGAGCAGATTCTAACGCTGCAACTTTAGTTAAACCAATCACCCCATGTTTGGCACTGTTATAACCCGCTTTTCCAGCAAAACCGATTAAACCATTGATCGAAGCCATATTGATAATACGGCCATAGTTTTGTGCCTTCATGATTGGAAATGCATGCTTAATTCCAATAAAAGAACCCACCAGCATGACATTCAGTAGTTTTTGATAAATGGCAGTTGGAAACTCTTCTATGGCAGCAACATGTTGAAAACCAGCATTATTGATCAAAATATCCAAACGACCAAAGCTGCTATGTGCTAGACCAATAGCCGCGGCATAAGCATCTTCATCTGAAACATCACAAGGTGCAGATAAGGCTTCAAATCCATCAGTTGTTAAGGCTAAAACTGCTTCATTACACTTGTCCGCATTCATATCTGAAATCACTACTTTTGCACCTTCAAGGGCAAATTTTTTGGCAATTTCAAGTCCAATACCACTTGCTGAACCTGTGATAAATGCAACTTTATCTTTGAGAAGTTGACTCATTATTGACTCCCTGTGTTCATTTTGAAGATAAACTTAGACGATACCAAACCATGTAAATGCAGCAATTGCGACAAATACTGCAACTGTTTTAATGATGGTAATGGCAAAAATGTCTTTATAAGATTGTTTATGTGTAAGTCCAGTGACTGCAAGTAGGGTAATCACGGCACCGTTATGCGGTAAGGTGTCCATACCGCCAGATGCCATTGCAACAATACGATGCATCACTTCAGCAGGAATGCCCATTGCTGCAATAGCTGTATTATATTGGTCAGCCATGGCACTGAGGGCAATACTCATACCGCCAGATGCTGAACCTGTAATCCCAGCCAAAACGGTTGTGGTGACTGCACCATTGACCAATGGATTGGTAAATGTATGCCCCAAAGCATGACTGATTACAGCAAAACCCGGTAAAGCGGCAATGATTGCACCAAAACCATACTCAGATGCAGTGTTCATCACAGCGAGTAGAGAACCACCTATACTTGCGTTTACACCTTCTTTAAAGCTGGTTGAAACACGACGATAATCGAACATAATCGCAGTGATAATCCCAACGATTAAAGCCAAACCAACTGCCCAAATCGCTGACGTTTTTGCGACATCGACAGTGTAGTTTGCTAGTCCAAGCGCATTAAAATCAAAGCCATTTGGATACCATGTTTTAATTGCTGTAGATAAATATTTATTCATCACTGCAACTAAAATTAAGGGAACAAATGCCATGAATTGACGTAGACCAGAACCATTATCTTGTTGCTGAGATTGATTTTCGAATTGTTGAAGTTCGGCTTCTGTTAAAGTAATACCAGATGCAAACCCATCTCCATTGCGAGCAGCAACACGACGACGCCATTCCAGATAAGTTAATCCGACACCTAGAACAAAGATTGCACCGATAATCCCTAAAAATGGCGCTGCATAAATATTGGTTCCAAAAAATGTGGTTGGAATAACGTTTTGAATCTGAGGCGTACCCGGTAAGGCATCCATGGTAAAGGAGAAAGCACCCAGTGCAATCGTGCCAGGAATCAGACGCTTAGGGATATTTGCTTGTCTAAATAATTGGTTTGCAAAGGGATAGACTGCAAAAACCACGACAAATAAACTGACGCCGCTATAGGTTAAAATTGCCCCTAGCAGAACAACGGTAAGCATTGCATTTTTAGAGCCAATTAATTGAACAATCGTTTTGGCAATGGATTCAGCAATACCAGACATTTCAACAACTTTACCAAAAATCGCACCCAGCAAAAACACCAAGAAATAATCTTTAATAAAGCCCACCATTTTTGGCATAAACACACCAGAATAAAATGGTAAAACGTTGGCAGGGTTAATCAGCAAGACGGCCAATAAGGCACAAATCGGTGCCATGAGAATTACAGAAAATCCTCTGTAGGCTGTGTACATCAACAAGCCAAGAGAAAGTAAAATTATACCCAGTTCCCACATATTTTTACTCCGTCCTTAAAGAATATATGTCAAAACCCACCTTGTTTTTATTTCAAATCACGACAAGGCTATCTCAATCATAAAAATGCATTAGTGAGTGAAACCAATAAAAATGGATATCTAGAGAAATTAATATTGATCAATAAATTTAGCTTTTATAAATCGTCCAGACTTATAAATTGGAATATCCATTTCCAAATGATGGATAAAACTATAATCCAAATTATTCGAGGCATTGTTTGAAAATATTTATGAGTCAATATGGAAAACTAATGAATAGAAACAAGTTTCATGAGGTTTTTGCGCAATAGGTCATAGATAAGCAAAAGAAAAAAGCCAAATTGGAAGTGCAGATGAATGAGTATATGTTCAACGTTTTAATTTTTATTTACAGCAGTGGCTTTATTGACAAGTATGTTGCTTGAAATACGTAATATATCGATTTTGCCCTGATTTAAATGCATAGACATATTTTTTACAGATCACACAAATTAAAAACTTTCATTAAGACATCAATCTGAGCAAAAGTGAGATCAGCTAGCATGGATTGATATCTTATTCTATAAGCAAATCGATAGCTCAAATGACTCATTTTAGGATCAAAACTCGCTTGGTTTAGCGTATTATAGAGCTATAAATCAGTTAGGTTGCCGTATGACACTCAAACAGTTAAAAGCTTTTTTAGTTCTTGCTCGGACATTGAATTATGCCAATGCTGCCAATGAACTTTGCCTAAGTCAATCTGCTTTAAGCTTAAGTATCAAAAGTTTAGAGGATGAGTTGGGTGGCAAGCTGTTTAAGCGCAATACCCGCCGTGTGGATCTTACTGCTGAGGGAAATTCGTTGATTCCATTTGCTAAAAAACTTTTGGCAAATTGGGAAGACATGGAAAGAGATGTTAAACAGCGTTTTAAATTACATCGTGGCACATTGAATATTGCCTCGATGCCTTTCGCGACACATGCTGTTTTACCTGCTGTACTGCATGAATTTAATAAGAATCATCCCAATATCAATTTTTCAATCCATGATATTCCCAATGAAAAAATTATTGAAAAAGTCCAAGAGGGTATTTTTGAAATTGGGATTTGTTTTGAACCGCAACACAATGATCAATTAATTTTTAAGCCATTTTTCAATGAAGATTTTTTAGCACTACTTCCTAAAGATCATCAGTTGGCGCAGCGTAAAAGTGTGACATGGCGTGAGCTTTATGCCTATCCTTTTATCACTTTACAGAAACCTTCGATCATTCGACACGTGGTGGAAGAGAAATGTTCACAAAATAATATGATCTTAGATTTAAAACTTGAGTGTCATCAAATTAGTTCATTGTCGCATTTTGTGGCTTTTGGTATGGGGGTCAGTGCGATCCCACGTCATTTTCAAAATTATATCGATAAAGAAAATAATGTCTTGGTTGAAATTGAAGAGGGCAATGTCAATCTTTCTGTTGGAATCATTTATAAAAAAGATTTTGAACTTTCTAATATTTCTTCGCAATTTATTGAAACGATATTGGCACATCAGTTTTAAAAGAATGTCACCTCATCATAACCTCCACTATTTCAAGGTAAAATCAGATTAATGAGTTTTACTCATTAGACATTTGAAAGAATCAATTTCTAAAATAATTTGCTCGATGTTAATAATAATAATTCTAAAGGACATAGAGTTAAAACGATGAACAAAGTTGTCGCGAATGCACATGAAGCTTTGGCTGATGTGGTTGCAAACAACCAGACTTTTGCAGTGGGTGGTTTTGGATTATGTGGTATTCCAGAAGCATTGATTGATGCCTTAAAAGAAATTGGCGTAACGGGTCTAACCTGTATTTCTAACAATGCAGGTGTGGATGATTTTGGTCTAGGCAAGCTTTTACAAACCAAACAAATTAAAAAAATGATTTCATCCTATGTCGGTGAAAACAAAGAATTTGAACGTCAATATTTAAATGGTGAGCTTGAAGTTGAGTTGACACCGCAAGGCACCTTGGCTGAAAAGTTACGTGCAGGTGGTGCAGGTATTCCAGCGTTCTTTACCCAAACAGGTGTTGGGACATTGATTGCCGAAGGCAAAGAAGTTCGCGAATTTGATGGTAAAGATTACATACTCGAACAAGCATTGGTTGCAGATATTGCTTTGGTAAAAGCCTATAAAGCAGATAAAGCTGGTAACTTAATTTTTCGTAAGACTGCACGAAACTTTAACCCTGAGTGTGCAATGGCTGGCAAATTGACCGTTGTCGAAGTTGAAGAAATTGTTGAAATTGGTGAGTTAGATCCAGATTCAATTCATTTACCGGGCATTTATGTAAGTCGTATTGTTTTAAATGCGCAGCCTGAAAAACGAATTGAACAATTGACATTGAAGACGGAGATTTAATCATGGCTTGGACGCGTAATGAAATGGCTGAACGTGCAGCGCAAGAGCTTGAAGATGGCTTTTATGTCAATCTAGGTATTGGCTTACCCACCTTGGTTGCCAACTATATTCCTGAGAATATTAATGTCTGGCTTCAATCTGAAAATGGCTTATTGGGAATTGATGAATTTCCAACACAAGCTACTGTCGATGCAGATTTAATTAATGCGGGTAAACAAACCGTAACTGCACGTAAGGGTGCTGCGTTTTTCTCTAGTGCTGAATCTTTTGCCATGATTCGTGGGGGTAAGGTCAATATTGCTATTTTAGGATCAATGGAAGTTTCCGAAAAAGGAGATTTAGCCAACTGGATGATCCCAGGGAAAAAAGTAAAAGGCATGGGCGGTGCAATGGATTTGGTTGCTGGGGTACAAAAAGTCGTGGTGTTGATGGAACACTGTGCTAAAGATGGTAGTCCTAAAATCGTCGCTGAATGTTCATTACCGCTTACGGGTAGACTGGTCGTAAACCGTATAATTACGGATCTAGGGGTGATGGATATCACTCCTCAAGGTGTAGAGTTGATTGAATTGGCCAAAGATGTAAGCCTAGAACAGATTCAGGCGGCAACTGGGGTAGAACTGATCACCTCAAATCTCGCTGTGGCTTGATTGTGACAAAGCAAGGCTAAAATTCTAATGTAAGCAGCCAAGTTTAAATGCTAAGTCGCTTTGGCGGCTTAGACATGTTATCAATGGATATGCTATTTTCAAAAATACCCGCTTCAAAAGTATACGCATTTAAAATACAAGGTGAACTCGAATGGAAAAGATTGTCATCGTCGCAGCTAGTCGTACTGCAATGGGAAGTTTTCAAGGCAGTTTTGCAAGTTTATCTGCACCGGATTTGGGTGCAGTCGTCATTGAAAAAGTTGTTGAACAAGCCAATGTGCCTGTTGCTGATATTGATGAAGTAATTATGGGCTGTGTATTACCTGCGGGTTTAAAACAAGGTCCAGCACGTCAAGCGATGCGAAAAGCGGGTTTACCGGATCATGTTGGCGCAACCACAATCAATAAAGTCTGTGGTTCTGGGATGAAAGCTGCGATGCAAGCCAGCGATGCCATTAAAGCAGGAAGTGCCAAAATTATTGTGGTCGGTGGGATGGAGTCTATGACCAATGCACCGTATTTATTACCTAAAGCACGTTCAGGTTATCGGATGGGGCATGGTCAAGTGATTGATCATATGTTCCTTGATGGTTTAGAAGACGCGGGTACAGGGCGTGCAATGGGAAGTTTTGCACAGGAAATGGCGGATAAAAAGTGCTATAGCCGTGAGCAAATGGATGAGTTTGCAATTCGCTCACTGACACGTGCAAAAAAAGCGATTGCAGAAGGTTATTTTAAAGACGAAATCACACCTGTTAAAGTGGCGCTACGTCAGGGGGAGATCACTGTAGATGTGGACGAAAATCCTGAAAATGCCAAGATTGATAAAATCCCAAGCTTAAAACCTGCATTTGCTAAAGACGGTACGATCACTGCTGCAAACTCTAGTTCAATCAGTGATGGTGCATCTGCACTACTGATCACGTCGGCGTCAGAAGCGAAAAAGCGTGGTTTGACTGTGTTGGCTGAAATCAAAGGCTATACAACCAATTCCCAGCATCCTGAAGAGTTTACCATTGCACCTGTGGGAGCAATTGAAAAATTACTGAAAAATGTAGGTTGGTCCGTAGACGATGTTGACCTGTGGGAAATTAACGAAGCTTTTGCCATGGTCACTATGGCTGCAATTGATGCATTTAAACTTGATCCTGAAAAAGTCAATATTAATGGTGGCGCTTGTGCACTTGGTCATCCACTGGGTTCATCAGGTTCACGAATCATTGTGACCTTAATCCATGCTTTAAAACGCTTAGGTAAAACCAAAGGGATTGCAACACTTTGTATTGGTGGTGGTGAAGCTACAGCACTTGCAGTTGAATTAAGCGCGTAATTTATTGTTTATCGTGATAAATAGCTAAATAGTTTGTGATTCAAAATTAAAAAAAGCCGGTCGTTTCAATACTGCCGGCTTTTTGCTGTTCTTTATCATGTGAGTTTATGTATAGTCAACCAGTCAAAAACTCAAACCCAAGAAATAAATATTTTTAATTAAATCAATTATATGGAGAGATAAGCTATTTGATTATAAAAAGTTTGCAATGCTCCACCTTACATTCAAAGTTTCAATACCTTTGTGTAGGCGATGCCTGACTTTTCGCAGGGATTGCCAAACCTTGCGCTGCAAATAAAGCAATGCTTTGTTTTTGCTCATGTTGGGCGAGGGGTATGTCCTGTAACCCCGTATTCCCACACACAAGGGGCGACATCCATGTCGCCCCACGGTACGACAACCATTTATAATTCAAAAGCACAAGGCTTTATCATTAAATCTTACCATTTATGACTATAAGTCACTTTCAATGTTGCACCTGACGCCAGTAGATGGCTGGTGTTATTACTGGTACGGAGAAGTTGGCTATATAATGGATAATATTTACGGTTAAACATATTTTCTAAGCCAATCGTAACAGTATCTTTTTTGTTTAGGGCAAAACTACTGATTAAATCTGCAGTGGTATATGACTTCACATCATAACGACCAAAACTGTTGACACCGTTTAAGCGATAATCTTCTGAAGCAAAATATGTCGCTTGTAAACGATTTGTCCATGTGTCTGTTGGGCTATAAGAAATGTATCCTGTTACTTTTAAAGGTGGAATACGGTAACCCGTCATGTCTTGTTCTTTATTGGTGTTCTGTGGGGTTTCACGGCCTTTCATCCATGTAACACTTCCTCCAGTTCCCCATACTTTTGCATCATCAAGATAATCAAGAGTCGATTCTACACCAGTCACTTTTTCTTTGGTACGCGTCAGTATCAAGCCATTGTTAAAGGATTGAACACCACCCAGATCTGAAGTTGACTGGAACACTGCTAAGCTTGAACTAAAATTATTAAAATGACCATTCCAACCGAGCTCGTAATTATCTACTTTAACGGGTTCAAGGAATGATGATGCTAAGTTAAATCCTGCTGTTGCATTACGGATCACCACACCTACATCGGGCAATTGAAAACCTTGATTAAAAGAGGCATAAATCGAGTGCTGATCTGTTGGCTTAAAGGTGATATTGGCATTATATAACCATGCATCCGCCGTCACTTTACCACCCTTAACGGTATAAGGCTTTGGTTTGCCTAATTGTGATAATGGAACAAAGCTATCAATTTTTGCATAACTGTCTTCATAACGCGTACCCACTTCAGCAGACCATTGCTCATTGAAATTATGCTTTAATTGCGCAAAACCGCCGATACTTTGGGTGGTTAATTCAGGTAAATAGATTAGTTTTCCATTTTTAACAAATTCTAAGCCACCAGATTGGTCATAAATTGTAGGATCAAACGTATCTATAGGCATTTCGCTTTTTTCACGGCTAAAATCGCCACCCCAAACAATCGACGTATCACCTAAAAATTCTAGTGGGGTGTTTACGGTTAGGCGACTGCCAAGAACATTATTGTTTTGATAAACCTGATCGACTTTTCCACCACGGGTACTGACTTTACGGGCATCAAATGGCGAGAAGCGAGTAAAAAAGTCTCGGTAATAGATTTGCGCGTCAACTTTGCTGCCAAATAAATCTTTATTGTTATAGGTTAAATTGTAGATTTGATTTTCATTTTTATTCTGGTCTTTTAATTTAAGCCCTTTGATTGCTTTCGCAGGTACGCTACCTGCAGGAAGTTTTGCTACACTTGGGTCAGAGGCATAGTCAGAATCTTGTTCAGCGTTATAGTAATTTGCTGCAAATTGTAGATATTGGTTGTCGTCAATGTGATAGCCAAGTTTACCGCCTACGCTATATGCATCCGCATCAAATAAATCACCTTGACTTGGTTCTGGTGCAACACGATCGCCTCGGGCATCGTATGGACTACCAATACGTTGATAGCCAAAATCAAATGCATAGTCAAAGTTATTTAAGCTTCCAGAAAAATATTGATGAATATCTCCACTTAAAGCATCTGTACGAAAGTTGGTCAAAGCGCTTTGTAGCCCAATCACAGTTTTTGCAGTCGGTTCACCGCCCGCTGCTTTGGTGGTGATTGAAATCGTTCCGCCAGCAGCACCACTTCCATAAATCGCATTACTGCCACGAATGACTTCTATCCCCGTAATACTTTGCGGGTCGATTGATGAAAGACCTCTTGATGTATCACGTGTCAAATTCATAGGTACGCCGTCAACCAAGATCAAGGCATTACGTCCGCGTAAAGTTTGCCCATAATCGGTAATTGTACGACTTGAGTCTGATAAACCAGGCACAACTTTGGCTAAAACTGTGGCAATATTTCCAGAAGACGCATTTTTTAGAAATTCAATTTGTTTTTCATCTAATTTGGTCACTTGTTTTGCAGAAGAGGAGAATTCATCTGAGCGTGATGCGCTGACAGTAATGGTTGGAAGCACCGCAGCTTTGTTTTCTGTATCTGTAGCCTCTGTGGGTGAAATAGCAAAAGAGGATTGTGATAAAAAGATGAACCCACCAATTGATATAAGTGGAATGATTTTTTTTACATCAGACTTCTTATTAAAAATTTTGTTGCTTTTCATCTTGTTTCCTTTTATCTCACCCTGAGATTGCTTTAAATTGACGAAAGTATAATTGAGAATGATTGTAATTCACAGTAACAAATAAACAATAAAACATTTATATTCAGCTTAAATTTTTATTGAGTGGAATAGCTGATACACCACTCAAGGTTTAGAGACCTATACAATTTCTTTATATGAATCAATATGAAGCTGATGTGCTCGACGGGTAATACTGCGATCATCACCGAGCACAAAAAGTTTTACAGACTGGTGTTTCCACAACGCAATATCTTCAGGCTGGCGCGGAATTGCGCAGAAATATTTACCCTGTTGTTGAGTTTTGCTATATATCTCTTGGATCTTTGCTTGAACTTGCGGATGGCGCGTTTCCCAAGGAACGCCCATAGACTGAGAAAGATCTGCCGCACCTTCAAGAATAATATCGATCCCATCAATAGCTAAAATTTCATCGATATTTGCTACACCAGCTAAACTTTCAATCATTGCGACTACAACTGTTTCTTGGTGTGCGTGTTGCACAAAATCCGTTAAGCTCTGCATGCCATAGCGATTTAACCGAGTTGAATTTAAGCCCCTTTGTCCTAGGGGCATGTAGTGGCAATAATTCACAGCTTCTTGGGCTTGTTGTGCATTTTCTATACGTGGTAATACAATTCCAGTCACGCCAGCATCGAGTAAAGGTAAGATCAAGTGATTGGCGGTTAAGGGGACTCGAACCAATACATCAAGCTGCATGGCTCTAGCGGCTAAAATCATGCTTTCAACTTGGGATGTACTAAATAAAGTATGTTCCAAGTCAATAATAATAAAGTCATAACCAGCCAGTCCCAATTGCTCCACATGAATTGGTGAGGCAATAGAACAGAATATGCCATAAAGCGACTCACCATTTTTCATACGTTTTTTAAAGGAAATTGAAGTTTTATTCATATTCAATTTCCTTAATTAAACTCAACGGGTTTGGGGTGGTTTGTACTCTTAATCGGATTTCTGGTAGGAAGCGACGACTTGCAAGTTGTTCAATATCGATGGTGTCATCTGTAAAGTTAAACAATTCATATCTTTGTGCAAATTCTGGATGCTTTTCTTTATGTTGATTGATGATTGATCTTAACATTGTCCAAAATTTGATTTCATCAAACTCATAATGTGTGTTTAGAAATATGGCCAATTCCGCTAGATTGACAAACCAAAGTGCGTCTTGGGTGAAATCTCTTAACTCATTTGCTGCGTGCGTTTCTAAAAAAGAATTTGGGTTAATTTTGGCATGTTCTTTAGGCGCGTCTTGTAAATCGGGTAATAGCTCTGGATTTCTTAGCAAATGACGACTAAAGCGAATACCATCATGGAAATCTTTTAAAGCCGCTTTAACAGGTAGACCATCTTTGTGAATTAACACCATGTTTTGTGCATGAGATTCCAATGCTAAGCCGTGACACCATAAAATATGCATAATTGGCAGATAGGCATTTTTTAATAACTTCTCTAACCAAAACTCGATCCCGTATTGTTTGATCCAGTGGTCTATCAGCGGTTTTTGGTCAGTATCAAGTTGCATTAGACCTGTAACTGGTGTTGCTGATTCGCCTTCATTGAGATAATGATAAATACTTTCACGCCAAATACAGGCCAGTGCGCCATATTGAACAGCTAAGGCGATCGGCTGATTGATAGAAAGTCCAGCAATTTCTCTTAAAATAACGGGTTTACGTTGTTTTTCTAAAATATGGTCTTGCTCAACGATTTTATACAGCCAGTCACTCATTTTTGCAGCATTTTGCACAGTATGTGGTGCTAAAACACGAGAGGTCGACGTGTTAACTAAATTCATCGCTAATTTTAGTGATAACGCTGAAATATCCGTGATGTTTGATAATGTTCGGATTGATTGTTGCGGTAAATAAGTAGGTCCAGCGATTTTTAATGGAATGATCAGTTGATTGCTGATTGCATCTTGATAATACAATTCAATAATTTTATCCCATTGCCAAGGGTGAATGGGGCTAAGAATATAATCATTGAAATCAACTTGATACGCTGTCAATTCCTCACGGATTGCGTGAAGGTCTTTGTCTGAAAAATGCTGTTTATACAGTTGATTTAAGTTGATCGTTTCACTCAAAACCAATTTGCATAAGCTTTTATGAGTAGCAGTCCATTGAACAGAGAATCCTTGGGATAATTCAGGTGAGTATTTTTGATTTTCCTTAAGATCAAAGCCTATTCTAGATTTAAAACTTGGATGATAGAGATGTGCATTGTTTATACGGGCTTCTTGCTCAATATATGACAGTGTTCTTAATGGTTGGTTGGGTGATAGACCCAGTGTTTGTGCATGTTTGACATAGCTAAGATTGAGCTCATCATTAAAGCTTTGCCATTTGATTGGATCAGCATCAATAATATGTTTTAAATCAGCTAATAATGCTTTTAAATTTGGACTGCTTGATGACTTTTGAACAGCATCATAACGGACTAAACTCGATGGATTTAATTTAATTCGGTTAAAACTAAAATGTTGTTTAGCGTCGCAGCTATAAAAAAGATCATCTGAAATAAAGAATTTAATTTGCCCATTTGATTTTTCGTAGTTAAAGGCATTTTCAAAGATTAATGCTTCTAATAATTGCCCGATGACACGTCTTTCCGCTTGGACTTTATAATCAATTTGTTGCGTAGCTTGAAGAGGGGTCAGTGCTTGAGCGCCTCTGTATTTATAAATCGGATTTTCAATATCAATCCAAATCGGGTTACCGCCACTGTGATATAAGGTGTTCATCATATTTGCCTTAATAGGTAAAGTGAGAGAGTTAAGCAAAAGGTTGCAGTAGTGCTGTGCTTTATCTGAGAAGTTTTCATCGATCAGGGTTTTTCTGGTGGTTTGCCAAAGTTCACTTTCTTCAATAATGCTTACTCTTGATATCGCACTAATTAGATGAGCAATATGATTGATGACTAAATAATATTGCAGAAAAATCCATGCATCCTTTTGAGAAAACCAAACAGTGCTATCTTCAGAGACTGAGGAATGATCATTGAGCATCTCAGAAACCACACTAATCCCTTCCATATCACGAATAATCAGTCGAGCAGGGAAGCCTTGTTTAAATTCCATTAAACTATTTTGCATATGGGCTTCAACACTAATCCCTTTATTTGCAAACAATTCAATCAGTGGAACCAAGGAAACTTGAATATATTGTTTCCACCAATCAGCAAGAAAGGCTTTTGAGTGACTATTTGGAAGTCCTTGGGCTTGTGCGGCCTGATCAATAAACGCCATTAAGGGGATCTGATGATGCTCATTTTCTTCGACTAAACCACCTAGCATCCGAGTATTTTCAAGCGTTTCCGTAGCTAATCCTGCGCGATATATAATGCCAAAAGAACTTTCTAACTCAGGGATTTTGATAGTTTTGGCTGTAAGCTCTGGAAGAGTGAGCATATTTTTATAGTGTTGGTTGATCTGATGCTTAAGAATGATTTTACTGGCATCAATCGCTCTTTCCATTTCATCCATAGGGTTGTTACGAATAAAACTAGTAATACGCACATCAATGGAGAGTTTTAAAAAAATATTAGATTGCGGTAACCAAACGGTTCGTACTGAAGATGTAGGCCAAACGGTTTGTCCTAAAGCACCTAAATATCGAACCTCATGATTTTCTAAATAGCGTTTTAAGGAAGGGTGTAGGAGTAAAAAGTTTGCTTGCCACGGATGTGTAGGCAAAAGTTCATAATTTTCGAAGTCATCTTTGAGGCGGTGTTGTGCATGCTTCAAAACGTCTTCTTCAATCAGTTGATCAATATTATTATCGCTGACAAGTTTTTGGATTAAGGATGAATGCACTGCGAAGTAGTGTAACTGAAACGTCGCACCTAGCTCTGGGCTATACTTTTTCATATCCTCTTTAGAAAAGCCTAGATTGGCTTTTGAGGTCACATGAAATGGATGTCCATATAACATGCCTTGTTCAGCAGATTGAAAACTAGAGGCCAGTTTAGGCTTTATTTGATCTACGCTGTTTTCTAAAAAGAATTTGGTATTTTCGATACTGTTTGCGATTTCCGCATAGAGATTCTGATTTTGCTTTTTATCTTTAAATTGGCTATTTAACTTTAACTCATCGGTTATCATTTTAACCAACACTTTAGGATCAGTGAGACTTTTGACAGTCTTATCCTCAGTATTGAATACACAAAAAGAGCGCTGGTAACGATGATAACCTGTGCTTGAGAAATGCTGTATCGCACCATAGATGATTGAGTTAGATGCAGTAAATGGGTATGAAAAATAGGGTGAATTATTTGCGTCATGTATTGCTAAAGGTGAATCCTGTTCTGAGAGAATATGCTGTTCGAGTTGAACTTGAAGTTCACGAAAAAAAGTATTCAAGTATTGTTCAAAAAGCTTGTAAGACCATGCATCGGTGGTAATGATCGGGTTCATTCTTGTACCTCTTCTAAAATTGTATTGGTTAAAAATTTGTTTAAAGTCACGATTAATCCAGCACCAATAAAAAATAATGCAGTGCAAATTAACGCGGCAGTGATATTGAAAAATGAGTATGTGAGGGTGACCGCAATCGGTCCAAACAGTTGACCAAGAACAAAGGCACTATTTGAAATACCAATCACTTTTCCTTGATTTCTTGCATCAGTTTTTAACGAAATCGTATGAAAAATAGAGGGAATAAGTGCAGCGAAACAGAAACCTTGTATGAGTCTTAAGAGCAGTACTAACCAAATATTAGTGGTCCATGTCAAAGCCAGAACCGTGATTCCACAGATCAGTGTTGCACTGACAAAATTATGAAATGAATCGCCTCTCGCATCGTTGCGTTTCCCCCAATAGGTTGCAGCAAAAAATGCAGCACCCCATGAAAGTGCGTGGATTGTTCCTGTTAAACTCGCAATAGATAAGGGTATAGCTATATTTCGACTGATTTCACTGATATATAAGATAAAACAGGACACTAAACCGAACCCGCCAGCTTGGACAAAGGTTCCCGCACTGAGCCACGAAAAAATTGTTCGATCAAAAGATTGTAGTGTTGATGGTTTTTTATCGGGTCCCGTGACAGATGTCTGCACAGTTTGGCTCAATAAAATAGCAGCAACTAAGATTAAAACGATGACAATATATGCTGTGGCACTGAGTAAGGTTTCAACTTTCCAATGATCCATAAATATGCCACCGAGTACCGGACCACATAGACAGGCCAATGCGACACTGCTTTGGAGCTGTCCAAAGGCAAGACCTCTTTGTCGCTCGCTAGACAAGTAAGAGGTATAGGTATAAAGAATCACGGATAGACCGCAAAATCCTAATAAAATACGGGCAAAAATAAACACAAATAGATGCTGTGCTCCCGCCATTAAAAGTATAGAAATGCAGAAACCAGCCAAAGAAAGTAACAGTGCTTTTTTATGCCCAAATGTATCTGATAGATGACCAATAAGGGGGGCTGTAAATAGACTCCCTAGAGCTGGTGCTGACAGCGCTATACCTGCCCAAATGGCGGGTGCTGCCATTTGCGCCGTCAATTTTTCCATATATAGCGGCATGATCGGTATTAAGACCATCAAGCCAAATGTCGAAAAAAATTGACACAGTAAAATAATCAAATGATCTAGGCGAGAGGAACGCATGATTTAGATATCCATGGTCTCATAGCAAGATTGGAATAAAGCATGGTAGGGATTTGACGTCATACCAATTTTACTTGGCATCCCTGTTGAATCATCTTGTTGGGCTAATAAAGGGGTGAGTAATTGTTTGAATGGCCAGTGGCTACTTTCAAAAACATATTTTTGAATACAGTTTTTCGATTGTTCAGAAAGCGCGGCAGTTTCTATAAAGTTGACAATAATTTCTTGGATCATTTCCCAGAAATCAATTTCAGTATGATTGGTATATTTCAATGTTGCTAATGCGATAGGGTATAGGTTGATTTGTATCCCGAGGGTTATAAAATAATTAAATAAATCCTCATTTTTATTAAAGATAAGATTGTTTGGCGTACTGGTATCAATTTTATAGTCTGGTGGAACAAAATCACTGTCCTGAATCGCAGGGGTGCATATTCTTAAGGTGTCATGGTCACGCAGAATAAAGCATTTAAATTGATTGTCTTGGTAACATACAAGGGTGTTTTGACCATGACACTCAGGCATAACACCAAAAGACCACAGTGTGAGAAAAGTGTGAATAAAATGGGTACTCAAATCTTTAAGTAAGTTCCATTTGTCACCTGTTATACCTAAAGCTTCCCATGGATCAATATAAGGACAACTTAAAGCAGACATGCTAATGGGTGCTATATTTTTTTCTTGGCAAAAATGAGGTAAATGCCTCACTTGACAGCCGATAACACCTAAATTTTGTACCAGCGGTTCTTGTTTTCCTAAGACCCACCAATGGGTTTCATTGCTTAAAGAGAGCTGATGTTTTAATGATGGTGTTTTGTCGATGACATCATTGAGAAAATCATATGCCGCATGACCGTTGGCTAAATATCGAGCAGGCATAGAGCGAATAGCACCCAAAGTTTTGGCATTGGTCGAGAGCTTTAAGTGCTGATTTGAATTTAAGTGATTGATTAAAGTTCGTAGCGAGGATGTTGGGCAACCAATTGCAGTGGCGAGGCCGAGGTCAATCCCTAGATATTTGTTTTCTTGAAATGTTAAATAGTCATGCTGTGTTTTAAGTACAGGTATTGCAAGGTATTCATTTGAGAGAGCCTGCATTTTTTCAATAATAAGATTTTTTTCCTCAGCAGGGAGAGCCAGTTCATCATGTGGAATGGATTCCATATTATTTATGACATCTGTTTTTTTAAATGCCCACCAATACACTTCAATTTCTTTTTGAGTAATGAGTGGACTGAGTTCACCTTTCGCATGTGCAAATGGATGAAATGCACGGTCAGCGACAAGCGAAAGTAGTTCACTCATTATGAGTGGCGAAGAAAAAGAAAGGGCGGATTGTAAGATTTGAGGAATTTTTTCAGCAGTCACCAAATTATCATGCCAATACGCAATGGCCTTTTGGTGGTTGATTGATGGCCACCATGAGGATTGAGTTAAATAATTAAAAACGTCAGCAATCGCGATCTCAGTGGTCTGTTGACTCAACGTGTTATGAAGTAAAACTTCTGCTTTTGTGATATAGAAAGGATTTACACTATTTACTTTTAAGCAATTGAAATGTAGTTCCAACTCACTCCTCAGATGTATTACAAGATAAGGCTTTTTATAGACAATATGGTTTCTGAACTCACCATAATTTTCCATATAGAGCGCATCTATAGTTTTCTGAAGTTGTGTTGTGTAAATCCGATCTAACATGTGCATTGTTCCTATAATTATAAAAGTGGCAAAACTGTGCCAATATTTTGTTTTTGTGCAGCATTGAAAAACCATTTCGCACAAACAATATCGTCGATCGCCATACCCATTGGATTGAGTAAAATGATTTCATCATCATTTTCACGGCCATTTTTATGCCCAATAATGATGTCACCTAGTTCAGCATGTAGTTTTTCACGGCTAAATAAACCTTCTTCAACCAGTACATTGATGACTTTCTTTTCTCTATTGGATTGATCCCAGTCATCCACAATCACTTTGTCAACTTTGAGGAAAACTTCTGGTTCAATATCCATGATTGATATATTTGAAACGAAGCAACCTTTTTTAAGCCATTCAAACGGGATATAGGGTTTGTCAGATACTGTGCAAGTGATTAATACATCTGCCTGTTGGATCGCCGACTTGGCAGTTTCATGAATTTCGATTTGAAGATTTGGATATTCGGCAATAAATAAAGCTTTAAGTTTTTCTGCAGCTTCTGGGTTTAGATCAAATAAATGTATTTTTTTAACTTGTGGGTATTGTTCTAAGACCGTTTTGATTTGCATTTGGGCAATCGGACCACAACCAATCACGCTGATATCTGAGAAGTCTTTTTTGGCGAGATATTGAATTGATACACCAGTAATTGCCGCTGTTCTCATCGCACTAATTAAACTGCCTTCCATGATTGCCACGGGGTAATTTGTTTCAGCGTCATTTAAAACAATTAAGGCACTGGCACGAGGAATATTAAATTTCTTAGGATTGTGTTGGCGAGAACCAATCCATTTGATCCCTGCAATAGGATCATTTCCAGCCAAATAACATGGCATGGCAATAATTCGGTCGGCAATATGGTCCGCACCTTGCCAACGTAAATAGGGTTTTAAGGGTTGTACAAACTGTTTATTTGCGTGAAGTGTGAGGCCTTCAGTAATTGCTTCGATAAACGAATTACTGTGATTTGCACCAAGATGAAGTAAATCTGATTGACTAAGGTAACGAAGGCTAGCCAAATTACTCATAAATATTTCCTAAAAAGTGGAGTTAAACAACGGATTGCAAAGTAAAATTTTCTTGATTGAGATGATTTTTATTGAAATGTCTTCTCTTGATCATTTCGAACCATTCTTCGTCATAAACTAAATCTAAATAACGATCGCCTCTATCTGCCAAAAGGGTTAAAACGCATGATCCAGAAGGGATGGTCGGGATAAGTTTTTTTATTGCTGAAATAGATGAGCCGCTAGATCCACCCGCAAAAATGCCTTCATGTTCGAGGAGTTCTCGGCAACCTAAAGCTGACTCATAATCATCAACATAGATGACATCATCTATTTCATCTGGGGAGAGTAGGGCTGGAACGGTACTTGCACCGATACCCGGAATTTCACGTGGGCCTGAGTGACCACCAAAGAGAACAGAACCAACGATATCGACTGCAATAACTTTTAAATGTGGGAATTTTTCTTTTAAGCGGCGAGATACGCCCATGATTGTTCCAGAAGTACTTGCACCAACAACCAAGTAATCAATACTGTGATCGATTTGATTTATAATTTCTTCAGCTTCACCATAATAGTGGCTTTTCCAATTGTTGGGATTTGCATATTGGTTGATCCAAACAGAATTAGGCAATTGGCGGCAAAGTCGTTGTACTGTATCGATTCTTGTTTTTAAATAACCGCCGTTTTGATCTTTTTCAGAGACCATTTCGATATTGGCTTTATAGAGCTTCAACATTTGTAAATTGGCTGAAGCAATTTTGGGGTCAATCACAGCAGTGAATTTTAGGCCGTAAATTTTGCATGCCATTGCAAGTGCAATTGCTAAATTGCCCGATGAACTTTCAACAATATGGCTATCTTTATGAATGAGGCCAGATTTAAGCCCTTCTTGTAACATATACAATGCAGGTCGATCTTTGATACTTCCACCTGGATTGAGTAACTCCATTTTTGCGACAACGGTGACGGATTGATCGGTAAACATCCTTGAGAGTCTGATTAAAGGAGTTTTACCTATGCAATCGAGAATATTGTTATGGATCATCGGTAGAATTCTCTGGTTTTATTTATTGCAAATGATAATCATTATTGGTTTTGTTATTATTAAAATTTATGCTAAATTTGTTGTGTTTTGTAATTTTATTGAAGAATAAACTGTGGGAGTGAGTAATGATTTTGTTTATAAGTTTTTGATAAATATGGATTATGTATAATTATTGACTTAAATTATAGTGAAATTAGATGACCATTTGATTAAAATTGTTAATCAATCACTAGAAAAAAATTATAAAGCAGATTGCTATCACATTTATTTTTATTAAAGAGAATCACCCTAAGAAAATCTTAGAAACTCAAAATTAATCAGAACTGAAATTATAAAAAGACAAATTAAATTAATAATTTTTGTGCTGTGTTTTCCTTGGGTTGTTGGAATAGGCCATTAAAAGATTATGTTTTACATCAGGAATGTTAATGATTATTATTATCGATAAAATTTAGGCCTACAACTGAGGAAACAGGATGCGCCTTTCCCAATTCAGCTTATGTGTTTTATCTATTGCCATCAGTAGTCAGTTATATGCACAGGATGAAACCTCGAATAATCAGACACCAGTGAGCAATGCTCAACAACAGGAATCTGTCCAGAAATTGCCACAAATCGTTATTACAGCAACACGATCAGAAAAAAGCATTGCAGATATTGCAGGAACTGTACAGAACATCAGCGGAGCAGAAGTACAAAAACAGGCTGGAGCAGGACGAAAAGTAGCAGATGTTCTTGCACAACTGGTTCCTTCACTGGCGCCGTCTAGTGGTACTGGAAGTAATTATGGTCAGACCATGCGAGGCAGAACGGTACTGATGATGATTGATGGTGTATCTCAGACGGGATCGCGTGATCCTGCGCGCCAATTGAACAGTATCAGTCCGGGGATGATTGAACGGATTGAGGTCATTTCTGGAGCAACCAGTATTTATGGTTCTGGTGCAACGGGTGGGATTATTAATATCATTACCAAACGTGCTGACAAATCGAAACCACTGAGTTTTGAGACGAAATTAGGGATAACCTCTGCTGATAATTTCAGAGGAGATGGTCTGGCTTATGAAGCAGGTCAGAGCGTTTCTTTCAGTAATGATAAAATGGATGGTTTTTTGGGTGCGAACTATACCAGCCGAGGATCATTGTTCGATGCGAATGGGGATCGGATTGCAACTGAACCCAATCAAACCAGCCGTAATGATACAGATACGTTAGACATAAATGGACGCCTGAATTTTAATTTGACTGACACACAAAGCTTAAGTTTTGGTGCGCAGTATTATAAGGATAAGCAGGATACTCGTTATCTACCTGATTATGGACCGAACTATACCATTGCTAAAGGGCCACAGTCTGAACGAGCCATCAAGGGGCTGGAATTAAGTAATCAGCCATTTACGGATCGTTATGCTTTGAATACCCAATATCAAAATCAGGATGTATGGGGGCAGACGGTAAATTTGGAAGCCTATTATAGAAATGAAAAAGGGCGTTTTTTCCCAGTTTATTCAGGTGGCGCTACGGTCAATCAATCAGAATATACTGTTGATGTAGCTGGAATGCGGTCTACAGTGCAGTCAGATTTTAAGCTTGCAGCGCGAGATCTTAATCTGACCTATGGTCTGGATTATGACCGAGAAAAAGATACTCAGCATTATGACGTATTGTCTGTCAGCAATAACGGTATGGTTTACAAGGATACTGGTAGAAGGTTAGATGCTGGTCCAGATACTGTCATTCAGAATATCGGGGCTTTTTTACAGGCAGATTATCAATTAACGGATCGCTTTAATCTTCAAGCGGGAACGCGCTATCAATATATCAAGGCAGATACAGACGCTTATACACCTTCTAGACAAACACAAAGCGTTGCGAGTGATTCAACAAATGCTGACAAGTTTTTGTTTAATTTAGGCGCAGTTTATAAACTTACTGATAATCAGCAATTATTTGCCAATTTCTCTCAAGGATTTAGTTATCCAGATATATTACGGATGTTACGTGATGTCTCAATTCTGACCGTTTCAACTGCGAATATAGAACCACTAACGGTCAATAGTTATGAACTGGGTTGGCGTCTGCAAGATGATCAAAAACTTGATTTAGGAATTACTGGTTTTTATAATACATCTGATAAAGTCATTCAGTTCAATGCTGATCGTTCAGTCAATATTGCGGATACTGATCAGCGTGTTTACGGTGCTGAAATGACTGCGGCATATCCAATTCTGGATGATTTTAAAATTGGTGGCACGTTGGCTTACACCCGTGGACAATATAAGGATGCGGCGGGTAATTGGCGTGAGTTAAATGCTTATCAGGTATCTCCAACTAAGGGAACTATTTTTGGTGAGTGGAATAGTGATGATGGTTATGGATTCCGTGTACAGATGCTTGCTGTAAAAGGAACTGATAAAGCCTTTGAAGACGATAAGGTTGCGGTGAACAGTGATAAGGTGGTTCCAAACCGAGCTGCAAAAATAAAGGGTTATGCGATTATGGATACCCTCGTGAATTTCCCGGCTTATAAGGGGCGGGTGGATTTTGGAATTTATAACGTGTGGAATAAAGACTATCGCACCGTTTATAGTCAGCAGTCAGAAATTACCTTTTCACCTGTGTCTAGTATGCGGGCACAAGGGCGAACGTTTGGTTTGAGTTATACTTTTAATTATTAATTGATGTAAGCTAAAAGCTAGTGCTGAGTGTTTGATTGTCACTTATCACTAGTTTTTTTTATTTTAATATAAATCAGTTTTTTAACTGAATATAAGTGTGAATTATCATTAAAAAATTAAAATATAGCACAATAGAATTCATGAGCTATTCAGAGCTTTTTGAAAAAACTAGTTAGGATGAATAGAGTCCTTGTATTTGAACTATTGTTACACAATTAAAAATTGATAAAAATACGATGAGTACATGCTGTAGCACCATAAGATCGGTTCAAAGTTGTTTTGTTTACTCTTACTGTTTAAAACCCATTATTGCTAATAGCTAAATCGAAAAGGAGATATTCATACATCCGCCTAGTGTGATAATCTTATTGTAAATTTTGAATTATTTTTGAATAAATATTTTATAAAACAATGAGAAAATTTTACTTATTATTCATTAAAAAATAAAAATATTTACATTTTTGCTTAAATGTTGATCGCAATATAGACAGGTCTGTATAGACAAGCCCTTAAGTTTTTTAGTATAATCGATCACAATTTAGAATTTAATAATAAGCATGTCTAACAATATTTACGCTGCTTTGGAGCAGCTTGGCTTATCAGCACAAAAACGTGCGATCCACGTACAATTTTCTAATTCGGCATTGAGCCAACAAGTATTCCTACAACGTATTGATGGAACACATCAAATCAATGAGGGTGTTCGACTTCAGCTCATCTGTCTTTCAACGTCAGCAAGCATTCCTTTAAAAAGCTTTATTGGAACTCAAGCTGCAATTGATATTGTCACAGATAAATCCGAATTAACCCGTATTTCAGGAATTGTCACCCAAGCCGATATTGGCGCATCTGATGGTTCTCTTACCATCTATCGTTTGACTGTAGAAGACCCAACAGCACTTTGGAAACACCGTAGAAACTCTAGAGTATTTATGAATAAGTCGGTTGTGGATGTGATCCAGACCGTGTTCCAAGAATGGGTACAACGTAGCCCACTATTTGCTTCAAGTCTGACATTAGATAAGAGTGGACTGAGCAAAGACTATGATGTGCGCCCATTCATTATGCAAGCATCTGAAAGTGATTTTGACTTCCTGACCCGTTTGATGAGAAGTGAAGGGATTAACTGGTTGATCGATGAAGCTCAGCTTAAAGTATCGAGCTCAACAGAACAAATCCAAGCACAAAAGCTTCGTTTAATTGATGATAATTCGCAATTCAGTGCCTTAGAACGCCGCAATATTCGCTTCCATAGAAGCAGCGCCGTAGAAAAAACTGATTCAATTACCAATTTTATTGGTCAGCGTTCCATTCAACCGACTTCGGTACATATCCAACGTTGGCAAGCCGATGTATTGGATATTGATGAAGGCGCTGGCAGTGTCCAAAGTAAACACAGCCATAGTGAAAATTATGACAATGCCAGTCTAGCTTTAGAACAAGCCTGGCACTTTAGCCCTGCATGGATTCAAGACCTGAATGGCGAAGATGGTGCCACGCCATCAGGCAATAGTCAGATTGAAAAGTTTAACCAAAACCTCAGCAACTACTACGATTCACAAGCCAAACAATTTACAGCAACATCAACTGTGCGCGATGCACATGTTGGTTATTGGTTTGAACTGAATGAACACCCTGAGATAGATCAACACTCAGGTGCAGACAAAGAATTTTTAATCACGGCTAAAAGCTTTTATAACCAAAATAACTTACCTAAAGATCTCACCGATCAAGTCACCGCTTTAGTCCAACAAAGCAATTGGCAAACAAGTCAAATCACCAGCAACACGAGTGATGAACGTCAAGCCAGTAATTTAACCATTCAACGTCGTAATATCAGCACGGTTCCAGCCTATAACCCATTACAACACCGACCGATTGCATCACCACAACGGGCCAAAGTGGTGGGGCCAAGCGGAGAAGAAATTCATGTTGATGAATGGGGGCGTATCAAAGTTCGCTTCCTGTTTAGCCGTAATGAAGACAATACCCATGATGGCGGTGCGGGTTCTAATGACAATGACACAGATTCAGCTTGGGTCGATGTTCTGACCCCATGGGCAGGTGAAGGCTATGGTGCGCGGTTCTTACCGAGAATAGGAGAGATTGTTGTTATTGATTTCTTTGATGGCAACATTGACCGTCCCTTTGTGGTTGGGCGTATCCATGAAGCACAACGTCATCCAAGCAAGTTTGATGACAAAGGCAAACTGCCTGATACCAAGAAACTGGCAGGAATCAAAAGCCGAGAGTATCAAGGCAGTGGCTACAATCAACTGAGGTTTGACGATACTACTGGCCAAATCAGCAGCCAGTTACAGAGTAGTCATGGGGCCAGCCAACTCAACTTGGGCAAACTGAGTCATCCTAAAGACAAAGCAGAAAGTGATGATCGTGGTGAAGGCTTTGAACTTCGTACTGACCAATGGGGAGCACTACGAGCAGGGCAAGGTTTACTGCTTTCAACCTATAAACAAGACCAAGCCAAAGGTGATCACCTTGATTCAGAGTTTGCCAAAAAGCAACTTGAGGGTAGTCAGACCAACAGTAAAGCTTTAAGTGATATTGCCAAAAACCAAAAGACGGATGAAATAGAATCGATTGAGCAACTCAAAGCTTTTGCCGAAGACATTGAAAAAGATGTTGCTAAGTATAAAAAAGCCATCATGTTACTCAGTTCTGTTGATGGGATTGCCTTAAGTACCCCTGAAGATATCCATCTTTCAGCCACAGGCATCATTAACCATACTGCGGGCGATAGTATTAACCTCAGTACCCAAAAGAATCTTTTGGGGCAAGCTTTAGGTAAAGTAAGCCTATTTGCTGCTCAAGGTGGCATTAAAGCCATTGCCGCGCAGAGTAAAGTTGAAATTCAAGCACAGTCAGATGCTTTAGATGTATTTGCTAAACTGGGGATTACCATCTCGTCTACAGAAGATCGGATAGAAATCAGTAGTCCAAAAGAAGTGTTGATTACTGGTGGCTCATCGCAGATTGCCCTAAATGGCTCAGGGATTTTCCCAAAAACAGGCGGTAAGTTTGAGGTCAATGCAGGGCAGCACACATTTAAGCCGGGTGCCAGTGTCAGTAAATCAGCACAACTGCCGCCATCGAATCCGCTCAAAGGCGCACTCGACTTATTAAAAAGCTATGGTGGGCAAGACTTCTTTAAACAAACGGGCTTTAAAGTGATTGACTCATTTGGCAAGCAAGTGTCTGGCAAGCTGGATGCAAATGGCTTTGCCCAAGTGACAGGTATTGCACCTGGCCCTGCCAAAGTTGAATTTGAGACTGATCCACGGAGTGCATGGGATAAAGCAAGTCATTTTAACCGTGATTATACTTGGTCCGAAGAAGTGGTCGGTGGTGCCACAAGCTTTGCACAAAATACATTAAATTCAGTGGGACAAAATATGATGTCTCAACTCAAAAACAATTTATTCTCTTTGAATGCTGACTCATTGAAAGATATGGGCAAAAATGCTTTAAAAGACTTAGGCACACAAAGCTTGGGACAATTTAAAGAACAATTTACTCAAAGTGCATTAGGTTCCGTCTCTTCGGCATTGAATTTAAATTTATCTCCGTCACAGATGATGAATGTGGGACAGATGATTGCTAATCCAAGTCAATCCCTACACAACATTAAAGATCAAGGGATCGATTTCTTTAAAGACCAAGCCTCTGCATTGTTTGCTCAACAGACCAATGGTTTGGTTTCTAATTTAACTGCTGGAACAGGATTTGGGTCGTCACTGGGTCAAGGTTTTGTTGCAGAGTCATTTGGCGCTACTCAAAATGGGCTAGATGCCCCAGTGAAAGTGGTGGATGATTTTATTAAAAAAGATGAATATTTCTCTCGCTTCTTAACTTATAGCATTACCACTCGAAAAGGCGATGCATCAGTACCCATGATCCCGCAAAATATTCCTCAACAAGTCAGTCAGCCTGCGCCAATTTTGACTCAGCAGACTCCACAAGCGACAGCACCTGTCGAAGTGAGAAAACCGCAGTCGATTTATGATATGGATAAGGATGTGGTACGGATGGATCTGGAAGAGTCCCGTTATGTCACCAAACAAGTGACTGTGCGAAAAACGGCTGCTGAACAAGCAGATGTATATAACGCGCGAAATAAATAATTGAACATTTTTTTGAATTTTAATTGATTGAAATTAAATTAAAAATTAGAACGTATTAAGGTTAAGCTTATGGCATTTATAGACAGTAAAAATCAGACCGCAGGG
>NZ_JBIMBV010000030.1:0-31702 GCF_048551735.1 Acinetobacter legionensis | reverse complement strand
TATCCACCCAATCGCAATGGACCCAGGTCTACGTTTTGCGATCCGTGAAGGTGGTCGTACAGTTGGTGCTGGTGTAGTTGCTAAAGTAACTGCATAATCGCTGATTGTGTAAAAAGAGCGCTCCTTTGGAGCGCTTTTTTTATCGATAAAATAAACCCAGCTATAAATTGTTAGACAATACCTATCAAAAGCTGTCCTTAACTGATATTTGTGTGACCTAATCTGCAATTATTAAACTTTCATAAAAACGTAATATAAAGAAAGAGAAAAACAAACATAAAGAATTTAAGTGAATCTCACTTAATAGGAGGAATCGCAATGAATGCAAAAGTGAATATTTCAAACCGTGCTGGTGCATCTTTCCCTGTACGTCGTATGGATTTTAATTTTGACGACGTACCTGAATATTGGGCAAGTGGTTCGGCGGGTATTACACATTTCATGACTGCATTGTCAGCATTGTTCCCAGATGGCGAAAAACTTTTCATCGACTCAGTACGTGCGGTGCGTTATCACCCTGCGATTAAGGACAATGAAGCATTACAAAAAGAGATTAGTGCTTTCATTGGTCAAGAAGCCATGCATACCAAAGAGCATGAAAACTTTAATGCTTCAGCAAAAAAGTTTGGTCATGATGTTGAGAAATACGAGCGTGAAACAGGTGTGTTAATTCAGGGTGCACGTAAATGGTTTGCACGTGCAGTCAAACCATTTGGTATGACTCAAGAAATGGTGGATTTAACCGCGACGACTGCATTAGAGCATTTTACTGCAACAATTGCTTCGCAACTTTTAGTCAATGGACATATCCAAAAGTTAATGACTGATCCAACCATGTCGTATATGTGGTATTGGCATGCTGTGGAAGAAAATGAACATAAAGCAGTAGCTTATGATGTTTATGAAGCTGTATTTGGTAAAGGTATCAAAGCTTATGGTTTACGTACCACAGCTTTAGTTTTTGCAATGGTACTGATCTTTATGGCGCAATCATCTTTTGTAGTGCGTTTATTAAAAGAGGATGGAAAGCTCAACCTAAAAGAGCTCGGTATTATTTATAAATATGCTTATAGCCCATCTAAAGGCATTATCACAGGAATGACCAAAGAAATGTTGGCATACTTTAAACCAGGTTTCCATCCAAATGACCTAGATACTGTAAGTTTGCTCGAGACATGGAAAGCGAAACTGGGTCTGTAAGGCTTTTAAAGTGAGTATTTAAATTAAGGAGCAACAATTGTTGCTCTTTTTATTAGACTTATTGGTTTAATTTCTTATAATTCATTTTTTATATTGAGTTGATAAACGCAGATGATTCGTTTAATGCAATCTTCAGATCTGCACACTGTTTCTCAAATTGAAGACTTGGTACAAAGTCATCCTTGGAAAAAAAGTCAATTTGAAGAGTCCATAACAAGTTATCTAAGTACGGTGATTGAACAAGACCATCAAGTGGTGGGTTTTTGTATTCTGCAACCTGTTTTAGATGAAGCGAATTTATTACTCATGGCGATTCATCCGAGCCAGCAAGGTAAAGGGCTAGGCTATCAACTGTTAGATGAATCAATTGCATTATTAAAAAATAATCCAGTACAAATCTTTCTTGAAGTGCGTGAGTCAAATAAAGCTGCGATTGCGCTTTATGAAAAAGCCAACTTTCATCAAATTGATTTAAGAAAAAATTATTATCCAAATCAACAGGGTGGCCGTGAACATGCAATTATTATGGTCAAATCCTGTAGTGATGATTTTTCAAAGTTATTTAAATAAGTTCTAATAATTTATAGAATGTTTACAGTGAAAGCCGATTATTTAATAATCGGCTCATTCCATTCTGAAGGCAGGGTGGTCATCAGCATATCGCCCAATTCTTCAATTTCTTTAGCCTCCAAATGACGATTGATCCGTCGCCATTGCCCATCTAATAATAATTCAAATGGTGCATATTGAGATTTGTAATTCATTTTTTCAGCATGTGGAACCCAATACCCGAGGTAAACAAAATCTAAATCCAACGATTTTACATATTCAATTTGTTTGAGAATCGCAAAAACTCCCAGTGAGCGCTTACTTTCATTTGGATCAAAGAAGGTATACACCGCAGAGACCCCATCATCCAATTGATCGCAGGTAGAGACACTAATTAAACGATCATCTTTCCATAGTTCAAGGAAAAAGCTGTTGGTACAGCTATGGATCAGGAATTTTTCAAATTGGTCATAGCTGGGTGGGAACATATCACCATCAGCATGTCTTTCAATAATATAGCGCTCATATAAATGGTAATGCGTTTGTGTCGCCTCTTGGGTCGAAATAATTTTAACGGTTAAATCTTGATTGCGTTTCCATGCTTTTTTTTGAGCACTGCTCATTTTAAATTCAGCAACTGGCACCCGACAAGATAAACATTGACGGCAAAGATGACATTCAGGGCGATAAACAAAGTCACCACTGCGTCTAAAACCTACACGCGATAATTCGGAAAGTGTGACAACATCAATACGATGTACAGGATCGAGAAACACCATACGTGCAGATTTATTTTCTAGATAACTGCAATCATGTGGTGGCGTAATATAGTATTGTAAGTCGTTTAATAGGGACTTAGGATGATAAGAATTCATAAATCATGTCCCTCCTTTTATTTTCATTCCATTAAGCGCGATAAAATCGCTATTGTTTTACTTGAAAATACACGCTCTTGATAATTTTTCCAATCTATTGAGGGTTGTTTTATTACATCTTGTAACGATTTAAGGTATTCATGGCGAGAAAGTGTACAAGCACCGAGGCTGAGTAAGTGATCATTGACCAACTGACAGTCAATCCACGGTAAGTTATTTTCTCGGCCCAATAACATCAGTGTGTAAAAAGCCATTTTAGAAACATCGGTTTGAGTGCTAAACATCGACTCACCAAAACAACCATGCCCAATCGTCACACCATACAATCCACCTACAATTTTATCTTGATCCCAGACTTCAACGCTATAGGCATAGCCAGCCTCAAACAGTTGGCAATAACCGTGAATAATCTCTTCAGAAATCCAGGTTTCATCCGCATAGCTACGTGGGAGTGAACAGGAACGGATGACCTGTTCAAAAGCATGATTGATGGTAATTTTATAATCAAACTTTTTCATATTTCGCAGTAGTGATTTACTTGGATGATAATCCTGAGGGCGAATGATGCAACGAGGTTCTGGACACCACCAACATATTGGCTCACCTTCGGAAAACCATGGAAATAAGCCATGTGTATAGGCTTCATATAATGTAGAAGGTGCTAAGTCTGCGCCTATACAAATCAAGCCTTGTTCATCTGGATCAGCTTCTATTGGATCTGGAAAAATAAATTGTGAAGGGGAGATTTGATTCACGAGAATTCATCAATAAAAAAGATCAGCTTTATCTTAGCTGATCATGTGATTAAATGTCTAAACAGACCCTATGCAAAAAGTTTCAAATGTTTTGCAATTTTGAGTTTATCACTATCTAGAAAGAATTGAGCTTTCTCTTGAATGACTTCAAGGCTGGTTTTTGGATCTGAAACAGTATTGCCTTGTTGATCTAATACTAACCAGCCTAATTGGGTTAGCACATCCCAAACATATTGTGCAAATTGTGCGGCAGAGTCTAAACCATCGATAAAATGAGCGCGGTAGAAGAGTTGGGTAAACTGATCGGCTGGAATACCAATCCCGGTTAGTGGACAGGCCAAGACTTGATAATTGGTATGATAGCTAGCTTGCTCAAGGAAATAACGATTTAATTTCTGAGCATGTTCAACCATATCTTGATTTGAAGCTGCCTGACACGGTTGTGCTAAACCTAAGTGGCATAAAATCACCAAGGCATTGAGCAACTTAGAATAGGTAATATCAGGGATGGCTTGTTCAAGTTCTGCAATCGTCTGTGGCTTATAGTCACATTGTTTAAAATAGGCACCGAGTGGTTGATAAATCTCTTGGATTAAATCGAACTCACCTAAGTATCCTGAAATTGTTTTTGGTAATTTTTCTGGAGCTGTTAATAAGACAAAGGCTGTGTTTCTCAAGCGATGTTGAATTTCTAATGCGGTTAAGGTGTTTTTCCCGCGTATATATAAATCTTTTCTAAATTGTGTATTGGCAAAATAATCACGGCATTGCTCTTTAAAAACAGGGTGTTCAATGGTATTTAAAAATTGCTGATGTTGTTCACTGAAATTAATATTATCTAGATGCGAATTTAAATCTGTTGAACCTGCGTAGGTCAGTTTAATTTCTTCTAAAATTCTTACCACTTGTTGAAAAGAGAAACACTGCCAGTCTTGATTCAGGTATTCATGAATCAAATAGTTTGGATTTTGTTTTTTTAAGTCTTGCACTTTGTTGAGTGCATTTGGATTTCTCTGAGCAAATAGGGGATTTTGCGCTAACAGCTCTTCACTAAAGTTAAGTGAATCATTTACTTTTTGTAGCGGGTTGGTACTGGTGCTATTAAATTTAAAATGACTGTGAAATAACTCGCGGATTGGCATATTGGCAGCCCAACCTGTCAGGCAGTTATAGCTAATATAGACAATCCCATTGGGGCTTAAAAATTTTCGGATAAATTGCAAAATAATATGCTGGTTTTCGTGGCTAATCCAACTCCAAATCCCGTGTAAACTAATCGAGTCAAACATCGGTAAGTCTTTGTTGAGTAACTCTTCAAAACTTGCGTCATAAAAGTGATGTGGGACTTGATTTTGTTCAGCCAAGACATTGGCATGGGCAGCATGAGCAGGGTTAAAGTCTGTACCGAAAAATAAACCAAAACTGGATGCAGCATGAATATTTAGACTGACACCTTGACCAAAGCCGAGTTCACAATGTTTGTGGCGTTCATTGGTAGGTGGACAATCAACCCCATTGAGTAACAAGCAAAACTTTTGGTAATTCGGGCTTAAGTCTCTATAGTAACCATAGGTGTAATTTACTTCGGTCTGATAGCCATCTGTCCATGCTGTTGTCATGTTTTTTCCTATAATTTGTATTCATTTAAAGTCATTGGTCTTGTTTATTTATAAATCAAAAATAAACAAACCGCCATGTAGGCGGTTTGTTTTTACACAAAATAAATCAATTATTCTAAGCCATCTAAATAGCGGTCAGCGTCAAGTGCAGCCATACAGCCTGAACCTGCAGATGTGATTGCTTGGCGATAAACATCGTCAGCAACATCACCCGCAGCAAATACACCTGCTACAGATGTCGCTGTGGCATTGCCAGCAGTACCGCTACGTACTTGAATATAGCCATTACGCAATTCAAGTTGATTTTCAAACATTGCTGTATTTGGTTTGTGACCAATCGCTACAAACATACCCGATACGTCAACATCTTGAGTTGAATCATCTTGGGTAGACTTAATACGTACAGAAGTTACACCAGAGTTACTATCACCTAAAACTTCATCAACTTGATGGTTCCAAATGATTGAAATTTTACCTTCTTTAACTTTTTCATTGAGATGGTCTTGAAGAATTTTTTCAGAACGTAATTTGTCACGACGGTGTACCAAGGTCACGTGTGAGGCGATGTTCGAAAGATATAATGCTTCTTCAACAGCAGTGTTACCACCACCCACAACCATGACTTTTTGGTTTTTATAGAAGAAACCATCACAAGTAGCACAAGCACTTACACCTTGACCCATATAAGCCTGTTCAGACTCAAGTCCTAGATATTGCGCTGTTGCACCTGTTGCAATAATTAATGCATCACAAGTGTACTCATCCATATCGCCTTTAAGCACGAAAGGGCGAACCTGAAGATCAACTTCATTGATATGATCATATAAAATTTCAGTACCAAAACGTTCAGCATGCGCTTGCATACGATCCATTAATGCAGGACCTGTTAAACCTTCAGCATCACCAGGCCAGTTCTCAACATCAGTCGTGGTGGTTAATTGACCGCCGAGTTGCATACCAGCAATTAAAGTTGGTTTTAAATTTGCACGCGCTGCATAAACAGCAGCACTATAACCAGCAGGTCCAGAACCTAAAATAATTAACCGAGAGTGGCGAGCGCTCATGAGTCATCCTTTTTTATGAAAAATATAGAAATTGTTTGAATTATACGTGAAACTTTATCAAAGTTGTGTGGCTTCAATGTCGATAATATTGATCATCTAAATCGAATTGAGCTATATAGAATAATCAAATAATACTGTTTAGCATTTTTATCGAAATAAAAGCTTAAATTTCTAACAATGCTTTACAACACAAGTAAATAATAGTGCATCTTTTTTTTAAGAACAGGTGCATAATATAAAAATTTCTTCTCTCAAGAAAGCTGATCAAGCTTCAGAAAAGAGTAATTTGAACAATTGGTTACAGGATAGTATATGACTGCGGTGTCAAATGTTTATGCACAGCGCTTTTTAACAACAATATTCTTGATTTCATTTGGGATATATCTGTTCCTTGCAACAGTGACATATACTCCATTTGATCCAGGCTGGATGCATATTTCGAGTGATACACAACAGGTTTCAAATGCCAGTGGTGTAGCGGGTGCTTGGATTGCTGATTTGTTGTTTGGTTTTTTAGGTTGGGCAAGCTTACTCATTCCTGTATTTATTTTTATAGAAGCAGTCCAAGTGTGGTGGCCAAGAAGTTTTGTGAGTCGCCCGTTTCGTTACGCTGCTCAATTTTTTATTTTGCTTGCGAGCTCAAGCCTATTGTATTTGCTTTGGAATGTACCAGCAGACACATTAGCCAATGCTTCTGGTGGAATCATTGGTTATGAGCTCGGTGAAAGCCTTTCCCAACTGATGAGTATTTATGGCGCAGTTGTATTTATTTTGCTCTTGCTCATTGTTCTATTTACCTTAGCATTTGGTATTCAATGGAACAGAACGTGGACAACACTCAAAGCCATACCTGCTTATTTACAAGATTTGTTTTATAAAAATGTTCCTGAAAGTGAATCTGCTTTTGATTTGACATCCCCTCAAAAAAATAAAAATCATGCGCATACGCATAAGGTTGAACCAATAACAGCTCAAGCTGAATTCGTTGAAGCTGATGATCAGGTATCAGTAAAAGAGCATTTGATTGTTAAAAATACTAAACATAATCAAACAGCTGAACGCTTATTTGATGACATGATTGAACAAGAAAATAAAACTCAACATCATGTTCAATTTGATCAAGATGATATTGATGATTTGGAATTTGAGCGGACTTTAGAAAAAGCACATCGTCTAGAACAAGACAGTCAACGTACTGTTTCATCTGGTGAAGTATGGAAAGCCTTGCATCAAGATCAAGACCATAATCGTGATATTGATGCCTTGATCAAAGCTTCAGAAGATCAAACTGAAGAAAAATATGCAGATCATTTACCACGCGAGCATCAACATGTTGTTGATCATAGGCAGATCAATAAAAAATCTTCGCTTGATTGGGATGATGATCAAGTGTTTGATGAGTTGCTGTCAGTTGTGCCAAATGGACAAACAGCCACAGATATCCATACCCCATTTAATACTCCTACGGCGCAGACTCAAGTGGAATCTGGTTATGTAGATACTGCTGTTCATGGTGGAGTAAGCTTTGCGAGTGGGGTGGCTGCAGCAACAAGTTCAGGGGTGGCAATACAAAATTTAGCCAATGAATTAGATGAGCTTGCATCGCTTGCAGATGAAGAGCTTACTGAAAGCCCAACTGCGTACCAACAAAATCAGCAATCTGCAGAAGTTCGCACAACCAGTAATTATGCTCAATCTACACCATTTACTCGTGCCAATATTCAAACTAATCTAAATAGTTCGACCTTGGTCAGTGAAGAAGAAAAGTCTTTAATTGTTGCAGATAAAGATGCATTTAGAGATGCTTGGCAAGAAACTGCAGGAAAACCGCTTGATGAGTCAGAAAATGAATTGGCAGCGCTGGATGATGAGTTTGACTTAGATGCACCATTAACAGATGCATTTGGTCGTCCGATGTCACGTGCAATGCAAGTTGCAAATAAGCGTCGAGACTTACCAACATTGCCAGGTTATGAATTGTTGGATAAAGTCGATCCAAATAAAAAAGTTAACTTTACCGCAGAACAACTGTCACGTTTATCAGAACTGTTAGAAATTAAACTTCAAGAATTTAATGTCAAAGCCAAAGTCATCGAAGCCCAACCTGGGCCAGTGGTTACACGTTTTGAGTTAGATTTGGCGCCCGGTGTAAAAGCCTCGAAAGTAACCAATATTTCCCGAGATTTAGCACGTTCTATGTCGATGGCATCTGTGCGTGTGGTTGAAGTGATTCCTGGGAAGCCTTATATCGGGATTGAAGTACCGAATAGCAGCCGTGAAATGGTACGCCTGATTGAACTGCTAGAAACTCCTGTTTTTAAAGATCCAAATGGATTGCTTTCAATGGCAATGGGTAAGGATATTTCGGGTAATCCTGTAATTACTGACTTAGGTAAAGCCCCGCATATGTTGGTTGCAGGGACGACAGGTTCAGGTAAATCAGTTGCTGTAAACTCAATGATCTTGTCGATGTTGTTGAAATATACACCTGATCAATTGCGTTTGATTCTGATCGATCCAAAACAATTGGAATTAGCGAACTACAACGATATTCCTCATTTATTGACACCTGTTGTAACCGACATGAAAGATGCTGTCAGTGCATTGAATTGGTGTGTCAATGAAATGGAACGTCGTTATAAGCTGATGTCTTTTTTAAAGATCCGTAAATTAGCAGACTATAACCGTAAAGTGGAAGAAGCCATTGCAAATGGTGAGGATCTCATTGATCCAACTTGGAAGCCAAGTGATTCTGCGACACAAGATAGAGCGCCGCGTTTGCAACCATTGCCTTCGATTGTGATTGTAGCTGATGAATTTGCAGATATGATCATGCAAGTGGGTAAAAAGGCAGAGGAAATGATTACCCGTCTGGCACAAAAATCGCGTGCAGCAGGAATTCATTTACTTTTAGCGACGCAACGTCCATCGGTAGATGTCATTACTGGTTTGATCAAAGCCAATATTCCGACTCGTGTGGCGTTACGTGTAAACAGCAAAATTGATTCTCGTACTATTCTGGATGGTGGTGGTGCAGAAGATCTCTTGGGTCATGGAGATATGTTATTCCTAGGTCCGGGTAAAATTGATCCTGAGCGTGTACATGGTGCATTTATTTCCGATGATGAAGTCAACCGTATTTGTGACGCATGGCGTGAACGTGGTGAACCGAATTATGTTGATGAAATTCTTACGCCGTTTGATGAAGAACCGGCCACACGTGGTTTTGAAGATGGTGATGGTGATCCGAACCGTGATGCACTCTATGATCAATGTGTTTCATTTGTCTTAGAAACACGAAAAGTGTCTGTATCCTCACTGCAACGTAAGTTTAGCTTAGGTTATAACCGTGCCGCCCGTATTGTTGATCAAATGCAGGAGCAGGGTATTGTCAGTGAACAAGGACCAAATGGTAAGCGAGATATTTTGGTCTAATTTAAACAGCTTGCAATGAGCTTAGGCTCATTGCAATGATGTAGGTTTGAGAAATAGGTCGATTAAATACAAGAGCCAAAAAATAGAAAATAACATGATAACTACCATTTGAGCTTTACTAAATTGCTTTTGTTCAATGACCATAAATTGATTGGCTTGCTGTTTGGCAAAACTGAGAGTTTTAAAGGCAGGTAGAGAAAATGAAATTCAATACAGTAATCGGGTCATAAGATTCAGGTAGTTTAATCAGTACTGAAAAAACAATAAATCCTATAGACATCAAGTCTTATGAGAAATTTTCTGTATATCCTTGTTGCTTGGTATAGTTGTTTAATTATCAAAAGTTTGTCATGTTAAACTTTATATCCAAAGTTTAAATACCTTTGTGTAGGCGATGCCTCACTTTTCGTAGGGGATGCCAAACCTTGTGCTGCAAACAAAGCAATGCTTTGTTTTTGCTCATGGGCGAGGGGGACGTCCTGTACTCACGACCAACAGAGATATTCGTGTCGCCCCGCAGTAGAATAACCATCTATGATTCAAAAGTAAAAAACGAATGAGTAATCAATAATTTCTAAAAGTTCCTACAAAAACATAATCTTCATTGATGATCAATGAATTGATGGAAATTACTTGTATGAATAATTAGGTGGTTTAACTATTGTGATCAGTATAAAGAATTTTATGGATGTACAGATATCGATGGAAAAACATGAATTTTCACACTAATATTAATCTGTCTCACTGAACGGAATCTGGTCCATGTTGATCGCATTATGTACGTTAATCTTTATTCATTTTTGTGCCCTGATTACACCAGGCCCTGATTTCTTTCTGGTCTCGCAAACCGCAATTAGCCGTTCAAGAAAGCAATCTATTTTTGTGGTTTTGGGGATTACCGCAGGGGTGATGTTTTGGGCTTTTTTAGCTTTGGCTGGGTTGAATATCATTTTTGAAAAAATGGCATGGTTAAAGCAAGTAATGTTGGTTGTTGGTGGGATTTATCTGTGCTGGTTAGGCTACCAAATGCTTAGATCTGCTTTGAGTAAGAAAGAGACTGTGTCACAGCATCATTTTGAGTTACCGCAAAGCAATCTACGTTTCTTTCTTAAAGGTTTCTTAACCAATTTATCAAATCCTAAAGCGGTGATTTATTTCGGTAGTGTATTTTCAGTGTTTTTAGCCAATCCACATTTAGATGGGGTGCATTCATTATTATTTATAATTGTTTCCGTAGAAACGCTGATCTGGTTTAGCTTTGTTGCCTTTGTATTTTCATTACCCAGCTTTAAAGCCGCCTACCAAAATGCCTCAAGATGGATTGATGGTATCTCAGGTGGGATCTTTACGCTCTTTGGTGCATATTTGATTGGCCATCGTTAAAAGCATGCTCCAAAATTTAAAAAAACCTGCTTGAAGCAGGTTTTATTTGGGTCTGTAGACATTTCATAAATGGCTTGCGTTGTAGGTTAAAATTGAGCAGGCAAGGCATGAAACGAAGAGAATAGCGAGACTATTTTCGAGTTTCATAACGTAGGCTGAGATAATTTTAGCCACAACCCTGAGCAAGAACAAAGCAGTGCTTTGTTTGCAGCGCAAGGCGCAGCGGGGACTAGTGTGTTTTTTGCCGTTACGTCGTTACGAACTACTTATTTAGAATGACTAAATTTCGTATTTCGCGCCTAGTATCGCCTAAAAAACACACGTAGTCGCAAACCTAGACGAATTGTCAACAGACCCTATGCTGTTCTTCGGAAATAATTTAAAAATTATTCCACGTCTTTGGTTAATTGATAAAGTTCAGCATTTGGACCTTCAATCTTTTCACCCGTTGCAAAACTACGTGCTTCTAACATATTTTCGCCAACAAAGTATTTGCGGTTATCTGCATTTTTATCTAGACCGATAATCGATCCAGATTCATCAAAACTAAAATGACCTTGAGTTTTAAATTCTTTGCCTTCACCTTTAACCCCTTCATATTCTTCAGTCAGTTCATAAGTGTGATCTGATTTGAGGATGAGTTTGGTTTTGATTCCTGAGCAATCAGCACACGGAAGTAAGCCTTTGTATTCCCCAGCCCAGTCCAAGCTACTTTGAGCATTGTGTTCTGAATCAATCGTTGGGGTTGCTGCTTCATGCGATGCAGCAGCCTGTGTTTGAGCTGTCGCTTTGATATCCTCTGATGCATTATGAGTCGGCTTAGAACAAGCGCTTAATGACAGCGCTAAAATAGACATGATGAAGAGTGTTTTTTTCATAACATAACCCAAATGAATAAATAATTATATGTGAATGATTTTATCCAGAATATAAATTATCTCCCTGATATGAAATGTGAATTATGTAAGAAATTGCTGAGTAATGTAGTTCGATGTTAAAAAGTTAGGCTATTATAGAGTTTCTCTTATTGTGCTATTTTAAGTAGTCGAATCTATGTCTCATTTGGCTGAATATGTTGCTCGTATTTACAATGAAAAAAACCACAATCAAAAAAGCAATGATTAAATTAAAATTGAAAATGTCATTTTGCAATGCGAAAAAAATTATGAGCAAGATATAGAGATCATTCAGACTAGCAAAATTTATACTTTTCAGATGGGACACAATTGAAACAAAGCATAGAACAAGACAATCAGTTGTTTGAAGTGGTGTCTTGTCTAGGAAGCTGGATTGAATATCAGGTCCTTCACCAGTTAAATGTGAATATTCAGCCGTAAAAAATTCATTTTGATAATCATTGTGGTGAATTATATTGGATTAACTATTTTAACCAAACGAAAAATTGATATATGCAAATTCATTGCAGAATTTCATCAAAACTGAATATTTACTGACAAGTTTTTCGATGAATTAATTTTATACAATTATATATTAATTGCTGGTTTTTTATACGAAGTGGATTTTTATCTGATCTATTGGTTGCTACAATCCAGCGCAAATTCTTTATATTTTGGTGTGCTGGGTGTTTGAAAAATTAGCTGAACAAAGTTTAGGCTGGATGGGATGGCAAATTGATAACCATTGGGATTTAAACATCGACCAATGTGTCATGATTGCAGCACCGCATACTAGTAATTGGGATGCACTATATGCACGTTTAGCGCTGAAAGCTTTGGGCGTTCATGTACGTATTACCATTAAAGACAGCTATATGAAATTGCCTTTTGGACCTTTTGTGCGTGCTATGGGCGGAATTGGGATTGATCGCCGTCCTAAGCAGGATGGAGAGGAACGTCCAAGTATGGTTCAACTGATGAGTGAGCTGTTTAAGACCCACCCTAAATTGGTGATGCTGGTGACTCCGGAGGGAACGCGTGCAAAGCAAGAACAGTGGAAAACAGGCTTTTATCATGTCGCCACTAATGCTGGTGTACCTATTGCATTGGCGTATATGGATTATAAAAATAAGAAAACTGGGATTGGTAAAATTGTTTATCCAACTGGAAATTATGAACAGGACATGGCTGAAATCATGGGATTTTATGCTCAGATCAATCCGAAACATCCAGATTTATTTAGTATAGATACTCGATTTACTCACGCCTAAAATTAATATGTTATATATCTTTGAGACTGATTTAACACAATGATAGTCACTGTAGTGTGGAAAAGCGGCGAATAGCCTATATGCTTTTTCACATTATTTTTTTAAATACCAAGATATAAAAGCACTATGATTTTAAAACATAATGCTTTGCAATATTCAACAGTAAGCGGCTTATTTATTTTTAGCGTTGCTTACTGTTGAGTGTTGTACACCGCCGAGAGATTCACAGGCTGTTTTATAAATATCGTATTGCTGTTGAACAACTTCGTCGAGAGGAATTTTAAATAGTTCATCTCCAGATTTATAGCGATCGATGTACTCAGTGGCTTTTTCTTTACTCACTACAAGTGAGCGTTCATGATAAGTATTAATTGAACTATGCGCTAATTCTGCTGTTTCAATATTATTACATTGAAATTGGCTAAGTAGTTTTTCCGCAGTTTTAATTTCACTAGATGTGCCAAGTACACATCCTGTTAAGAGAATACTGGCACTTAACAAAAATGAGTTTTTCATCACAGATATTTAAGAAAAATGAGTGGCGGAATTGTAGGATGAATCGGGTATTAAAAATAGAGCCGATCGGATATTGTTTGCATTTTAGCAACCAGTTGTTGAATAAATAGCCAGTGAAATTCATTCAATTTTCTCTTTATTTTGCTAAAATAATGATGTTAGCAATAAGAAACAACCTGAGGCGAATAATAAACTCAGCACCAATTGTTTAAATTGTTTTTCTGATATTTTATAAAACATTTGCGCACCAATCAGCGCTGGAATACTCACTGTCAGTATGATGAGTGCAAAATAGGGGAGATAGATCTTATGGATGATTCCTTGCCACAGATAAATAATAATTGTGAATAATTGAATAGCAAAATTAAAATGTCTTAAAATATAACGTTGTTGTTGTTTGGGTAGGTTTTTAAGCATGACCCAAGCTGATGGTGCTGCACCACAAAAACCGCCGAGACCACCTAAAATACCACCAATAAAACCAATGCTTCCATCTGCAACTTTACCCAATGCTTGAATACGAGTAAACACAGGTGCAAAGAACATGGTTGGACACCAAATCACTAAAAATAACCCAAGAATGGTCTTAAAGGTATTTCCATCAATGAGGTGTAAAAGATAGGTACCGAGAGGTACACCGATCAATCCTGCAATAATATAGGGGAGAACAAGGGAAAACGGGAGTTGATGTTTTTGTTCTTTTCCTAATGCAATGATATGACTCCATAGCGAAGCAAACACCACCAATGGTGCTGCCAACTGTGGTGGTAATACCCAAATCCAAAAAGACATCGCAATTAAAGCAAAGGCAAAACCGGTTAGACCTTGAACAAATCCGGCAATCATGGCACCGAGAATAAAAATAAACCAAGTCATTTTAAACAAAATTGGATAGAGTTAGAGCATAGCATTGAGATGAGTAATCTTGGTTGAATCAGCCCATTTTAAAAGAAATCATGGGTTTCCATCATGACTTATTTTGATAAGCATATCTGTATCGTTAACATGTATACCATTAAAAACGATCAGATCATGAATAAAAATTTATGTAATAAAAAGCCCCTGATGACAGAGGCTGGTAATTAATTAAATAGGAGATGAGTTGTATTAGTCATTGCTTGGTTTTAACGATTGCGTTAAACCATTAATATCTCCGCCTTTAATGCCTAACTCATTCATTAAGCTATCAATCAGTGGGGCTTGAGAACGATAGCGCAGCGCACTATTGACCACTTGATCAGACAAAGCAATTTGATTTTGTTCAACAGATTCACCTGTTGCATTTGAACCTGCCATACCGCCTAAACCATTGACCTGGAGAATCTTGATATCATCAATATTCTCCATTGGTTTAACACTTTCACGAATGATTTCAGGTAAGTATTTCAATAAGGCTAAACGGATTTGCATCTCAACTTGTTCTGTTGATAGCACGTTGTTGGCTTCATTGACTGCACGCGTACCTTCAGCGTCGACTTGATATTGCTTTTCTTGTGCCGCAGCAAGCAACATTTTTGCATCTGCTTCACCTTTGGCTTTTAAACGTATTTTTTCAGCATCCGCTTGTGCTGCAATACGGACTGCTTCAGCATCATCTGCAGCTGCCTGTTTAGCGGCCTCTGCTGCTACAGTAATCGCAATCGCATCTGTTTCAGCAACTTGCTTTGCAGCCACCAATTCAACGGCTTTTAAACGCTCTGCACGCTGAGTTTCACGAACAGTTGTCACTTCTTCTTCCGCTTTTACAGCTTGTGCACGTGCTTGGTCAGCCAATGCTTTAGCTTCAGATTCAGCACGTGATTTTTCAGCAATCGCAATTGCACGATCTTGTTCGGCCAATTCAATGGTTTTCTTCTGTTCAACTTGGGCTTTTTGGATCAGCTGTGCTTTTTGAATATTTTCATTTTCAACATCACGTGCAGACGCAATACGCTTTAATTCGACTTCACGTTCAGCGGCAATCTGAGCTTCTTCTGCTTCGCGTTTTTTTGCGGCTTCTTGTGTTGCAATTTCTGCCGATTGCTCAGCTTTACGAATGGCGATTTCACGTTCTTGCTGAAGTTTTGCATATTCCTCTTCACGTAGAATTTGCAAGCGTGCTTGTTCTGTTTCTAAGTTTTTTGCTTTAATGGCTAAGTCATTGTCTTGTTCAATGTCATTGCGTTTTTTACGGCGGTCTTCAATTGTTTCAGTTAGTTTAGTTAAACCTTCTGCATCGAAAGCATTTTGAGGATTAAAATATTCAAAACTGGTTTGGTCTAAACCGGTCAGTGAAACCGTTTCTAATTCTAAGCCATTTTTAAACAGATCTTCAGAAACAACTTGCTGAACTTTTTGAACAAAATCAACCCGTTTTTCATGTAATTCCTCCATTGCCATTTCAGCGGCAACAGCACGCAGTGAGTCTACAAATTTACCTTCCACCAAATCTTTGAGTTCTTGTGGTGACATCGTTTTTTTACCCAAGGTTTGGGCGGCTGTCGCAATAGATTCAGCGGTTGGTTTAACACGTACATAAAATTCAGCCATCACATCCACACGCATACGATCACGAGTAATCAACGCTTGATCTGTGGCACGTTTGACTTCAAGACGAAGGGTGTTCATATTGACGGGAATCACTTCATGTAAAACTGGCAATACAATTGCGCCACCATTTAAAATGACTTTTTCACCGCCAAAACCAGTACGGACAAAAGAAACTTCTTTACTTGAGCGTTTATACAGGCGGGCGATAATAACCCCGATGACAATCAGTGCCATCAATATAATGCCTGCTAAAACAAGGATTTGATATAAATTTGAATTCAACATTTTATTATACCTAGGTTTGTTATTGAAAAATTAAAGTGGAGTTGCTTGAAAGCCTAGTTTTGTTCTTTGTGTCAAAATCACACTTTGACCTTGTTGGAAGATTTCATTTAATTCTGGTTCAACCAAAATATAATGTGTCTGTCCAAATTGATCGATAACTTTGGCTTGTGCAGGATAGTTTTGTTTTGCTTCGCCTAAAATAATCTGAGCTGTACGACCAATCAATTCGTCACTGTGAATTGCAGTGGTTTCATCTTTTGGTAAAATTTTTGCAATGAGTGCTGCACACACTCGCACAATCGGCATAGATAAAAAAAGACTGGCTGGCGCAATAATCCAAATTGAAAAATAATTTCCAGTGAAATTGAAAAAAATACTTTGCGCAATAAAACCAAATAACGCATAAACAGTTAGAAAAATGATCAACCAAACCAAGACGGGGACACGGCCAAGATAGAGCCAATCTAACAGCTGAACCAAAAGATTGTGATCTGTATGAATGTCTACATCTGCATGATGAGTTTCTAAGAGTTGATCTGGAATAAACTGGTCTAAGAAACCTTGTGAGGTTGAACCAATAATAAGGAGTAAACACTCCACAATACCCAATAAAAACATCAGGCAAAGACTCACGCTAAACAGTAAGTTGGATGAGTGTGTAAATAATTCCCACATATTGTTCTACTCTAAATTATTGTCGCGCGTTTTTATAAATAAAATTTTTAATTTGAACTGAATAATTAAATGATCATCAGTTAATTCAATTAATAAATTAAGTTTATCGGTTTTGTCGTATTGTTGCAACAAAATATTTTATGATATTAATTAAAATCAATATCTTATAATTTAATATATTGTTTCATATTATGAGAATTGGTTGAAAAGTAATGCTTGCATTTTAGCCAACTATTCCTTATAACTGATTGAGTTTACAGAGGGAACTGAAGACAAAAAAATACGCAATGATTGGGGTGATCACTGCGTAGAACAACGAATCTGCTTTCACAGTTCGGTTAAGGAGAAATGTTATGAACATTGGGGATTGTTCATAACTTAAGTTTGATAGTAGAGGTTCCCCTCTGTAAATTCATTGGTATTCACGTAAACAAGTGTTAAATCTCGTAAAGATGATTGAAATGTGATCGACATCAACTAAAAATAATACCTTAATAAATGTTTTTAAACATATTATTGACTGGAAATATGCTCTGTTGCGCTTTTTTTTAATCAGTTATTTATGTGATTTTTAAATGTAAAACAGACAGTTTCTATGCGCTATTAGGTTGATTTTTCCATATTTCAAATCTTAAATTGCATATTTCAAAAGAAATGATCAATTCGTCGTGGAGGACTGATTTATCTATTTGGTATCATCTTTAAAGAGGCACCATTTAAAAAATTATATTCGCAAATTGTAATTTAAAGACAATTCTATATTTTTTAATGAATTCTTCTTATTGCCGTAGCCATTAAAATAAACGCAAAACAATAACGTTTTTTGGGAATTTTGATTCAAAAATTATATTTCAGATCCTCATCTCAATTTTAGTGTTCGTTTTGCTTGCAATCATCCTGTATTTTTTCATAATAGCCTTAACTCTCATTATTAGCTTTTTACCATGTCACCATTAGAAATATTTGCGGTTATTATCAGTATTATTGGTGTCACATTGACGATTAAGCGAAATATGTGGTGTTGGGTATTTAATTTCTTTGCCTTTGTTTTATATGCCTATTTATTCTTTGAATTTAAATTATATGGTGAGACAATCTTACAATTGTTCTTTATGGTGGTGAATTTTTATGGCTTTTATCACTGGCTAAAAGGCAAGCAGCAAGTTCATGAGATTCGAATAGAGCCGATTGCCGTACAAACCGTAATTCTACAAATGATCATCGCTGCTGTTGGAGGGGGAGTATTTGGGTTATCGTTGCACTATTTTACTGATGCAGCTTTGCCTATTTTAGATTCCCAATTGGCTGCATTTAGTTTACTGGCAACCTATTGGACCAGCCGTAAACATATTGCGACTTGGGTGCTTTGGGTCTTTGTTGATATTGTCTATGTCGGCATGTTTATGTATAAAGAATTATTCCTAACAGCTGCTTTGTATGCAGCGTTTGTCGGACTGGCTGCATTTGGATGGTGGCAATGGGAACAGGTCAAAAAGAAACAAACGAGTAGCATGTATAATGGAATTTAACATCATTTAAGGGGCTGCCATGATTATTGATTTTGTTCAATTACAAAAACAAAATTTTGAACAACTTGTTGAAAAAATCATGGCTCAACCTGAGCATTATCTTGACTTTGATTCAGTCTCTGATTTTTACAAAGCCCAATGGTTAGATCAATTTCCACAGGGTACAATTTGGAATACTTCTGGTTTGGATGATGGCGCAGAAGAATTTTGTATTCAGATCAAATTTAGAGAGCTGATTTTTAATATAGAAATTCAATCAACTTCTATCGTTTTAAAATTTAACAGTAAAAATATTAGAGTTTATAAAAAAATATAAAGCCAAGTATGTTTGTTAAGTGTTTGAAAAAAATATTTTTATTTGATTTTTACTTCAATTGTATTTTAGTAATTTTGGAGAGATGATGATAAAGTGATGTATGTACTGAATTTAAATAAAAGTAGTGATGGCTTGTTGTTTTAAAACAGTATGATGATTAATACTCAGGTCCCAGATCAAGACTAGCCTAATTGGATATTTCAATTTTTGACACGGCTGAAATTAACTTTTAGAAAGTTAAAATATAAAATAAAAATAAATTAGAGTAAATTAACAATAAAAATGATAAAGGCGGAAAATCTTATTTTAAAAAGTGCTTGTATCCAACTCAACGTATATGTCCAAATAGGCTAAAGGTTGACAAATAAAGCTATTAAATAATAGTTGAATTCGGTCAAAGTGGGTAAGTGAAAATAACTTTACTCATTGAAATTTTAGGAAAACTTAAAATCTAAATTGATAAAATAAACGTAATAAAATGATAGTTCTTTAGGAAATATTTGCAAGGAATATGAAGGTTAATATCCTAACCTTAAGGTTTATTTAGAATAAAAATCTATGTTTTGAAATACACTTACATAAAATAGCTAGAATGTTATATTTAAGTGATAGATACAGATAAATAAAACAACGGATAGAAATTTACAAATTTATGGATTAGTTATTATATGAAACAAAAAAATAGAGTGGCAATACAGTGCTCAACGGAACACTTCATGCATGATGTCATGATTATGAATTGGAGTAATCTTAAGAAGTGTACTCTTGTGCTCCTCTTGGGAGGTGTTGCTGTTTTATCATGGATTGTCTGGTGGTTTTTTAGCAACGCTCAAGTTGAGCTACAAGCTTGGATTAATCAGGATTTTTATCCAACCTACATCAGATTATTGTCTTTTTCAGCATTGGGTTTTTTTACGCTTATTTTTATTATTCGTGCTTTAAATAAAATTTCTATTTTTGAAATAATAATACCGTATATAACCATCGCATATTTTGGTCTTATCTTTGTTTTTGGTGCACATTGCATCGGAGTTTTTAGTCCAGCATCAAGTGCAGGTTATGTCAGCTTAGTCACGGTGGCACTGGTATTATTTGAACGAAAAGTGGTGTATCTCATCATCATTCCAATCACTGGTTTTATGTTGATCAGCCTTGGATTAAGCCTAATGAATAAAATGACTTATGCACCAATTTTTAGTGAACACTTACAATCGATGTCGCTATATAAAAATACATTTTGGGTGTTTTGCATGTTGTATTTTTATATTCCGATTTTTTTTGCAAGTCTCGTTTTATTCGAGGTTCTCTTAATTCAATGGCGCAAAAGAGAGCAAATGATTCAGCGAATTAGCGTTCTAGATCCACTTACAGGTATTTATAACAGAAGGAGGATTGGTGAGAATATTGATTTATTAAAACAGCAGCAAAGCTCTTTTGCGATTGTGTTATTAGATTTAGATTATTTTAAGAGTGTTAATGATCAGTATGGACACGATATTGGGGATGCAGTTTTAAAACAGGTTGCAAAAATTTTGACTGAAAATATTCGTGAACAGGATGTTGTTGGACGATTTGGGGGAGAAGAGTTTATTATTCTCTTGAACAATGGTGCATTAGAAAATGCGCTGAGACTGGCTGAGAGATGCCGTCAAGCAATTGAAAAAGAAGAAATACGATTAGATCATCAACAGACGCTCAAAGTGACAGCTAGTTTTGGTGTCGCAGTATCAACGAATCCTTTTTTAACAACAAAAGAGGAGTTGATTCGTCAGGCTGATCAGGCCCTATATTTGGCAAAAAATAAGGGGCGCAATCAGGTTTGTCATTTCTTTGAAGTAGAACTTCCGCATTCATTTGAATATAAACAACGCCGTTAAACTGTTTCAAATTTTTTACGATAAACTAGACTTGTGATAAGGGTGATTAGACAAAGCACAACAATATAGTACACAGCACCAATATCACGATATAAACTTATCCATTGGACTAATGGCAGGGTCAGGCCACCTGCAATCGCGTATGCAACATTGTATGAAAATGATATTCCTGAAAAGCGAATTGGGGCGGGAAACATCTTGACCAAGCTATAGGAAACCACACCGACTGTGCCAGAAAATAGCCCAAGTAACATGTACAATCCGAAGATCGTTGAATGAGCGGTATGACCTAAGCTGTAATAAAAAATACTTGCGGTGATTGCCACACTGAGCGATCCCAAACAAATAACGCGCCCTGAACCAAAACGGTCAGCGAGCAAACCTGCCAATATACAACCCAGCATTTGCATGAGAATCGCCATGCTTTGCATCTGAAATGCGTCTGCACGTTGAAAGTTAAATGTGGTGGTCAGTAAATTTGGAGTAGATAGGATAATCACTACAACACAACCAGTTAAGAACCAAGTGAACAACATCCCAATTAAAACAGCAGATTTATGTGATGCCAAAACTTGCTTGATGGGTAGATCTTTTGAGAGTTCTTTACGCGCCTCCATCGCTTTAAATACAGGAGTTTCTTTAAGATAACTTCTTAGATATAAGGCAATTAATCCAAAAACTCCGCCGACTATAAACGGGAGACGCCAAGCCCAAGCATGGATTTCTGCTTCACTAAACTTAAGTGAAATAAACAGCGACATCACAGCGCCTAATAAGATCCCCAGTGACAAACCCGCGGTAAGCAAACCATTGGCAAAACCAATTTTCTTTGTCGGTACATGCTCTGAAACAAATGTCCATGCCGCAGGAATTTCTCCACCAATTGCAATGCCTTGAACCACGCGCATTAACAACAATAACAGCGGGGCAGCTAAACCAATGTCTGCATATGTTGGCATTACACCGATGAACAAAGTAGGGAGTGCCATCAGTAAAATGGATAAGCTAAACAGTCTCTTACGTCCTACGAGGTCACCAAAATGCGCCATGATCACGCCACCTAACGGACGGAAGAAATATCCTGCCGCAAAAATTCCATAAGTATTCAGCATTGCCCAAAATGGACTTAAAGAGCTGGGGAAAAATAGTTCAGCAATGATTTTTGCGTAAAATACATAAATAACGAAATCATAAAATTCGAGCGCACCGCCCAAAGAAGACAACGCAAGCGTTCTTTTCGCTTCCTTATTGAGGCCCAATTTTTCGTCCATGATGATGCAATGCCTTAAAATAGAGATTGAATGTAATCATTTTAATTGACTATTTTTTACTTAAAAAATCAATATTTATTTTTATACATCCTACTTATTTTTATATGTGATCGAGGTTATTTAAAAATCATTTTTCTTTAAAAGGATTGTATTAAGCTAAATTTCAATCGGGTTGAATATTGATCATTTACATGCGAATTAACCACGGAATAAGACTCAGAATAATACCGCATACAGACATAATCATTGTATTTTCAATAAAATAAGGAAAAATCATCAAAGTCATGCCACAGATAAAAGGTATATTCATTCTCTGTCTTTTTCCATAAATAAAATAGCCTAAGCCAATTGAGCTAAATATCAAGCCTAAAAATAGGGATGCTGTATTCATTATTTTCAACGATAGACTGGACGTTTGTTATTTACACGATCATGATTAAAAACGGCTTAAAAGACAAGCTGTCATTTGGTTTGGATAAATAGAAACTCATTTGTACATAATCACATACTTTTGCACAATAATTGAATTGGAAATTGCATTTCAAATGCTAAACTCATATTTATTCGATTTACATTTGATCAAGGTACAAGATAATGAGTGCCATGCTACCTGTCGCCCAACGTGGCGAAGACGTTTTAAAATTAATCGCAGTACCTGTGGCTGAAGCTGAGTTTTCAAGTACTTGGTTAAACGAATTATCCAAGGCCTTACAGACCACCATGTTAGAGCGTAATGGTGTTGGGATCGCCGCACCACAAGTGTATGTTTCTAAACGGGTGATTATTGTTGCTTCAAGAGCGAATCCTCGTTATCCAGATGCTCCTGAAATGGATGCAATTACAATGATTAATCCTGAAATCTTAGAAAAATCTGAACAGACTATCTTGGGTGAGGAAGGATGTTTAAGTGTGCCCAATGAAAGAGGGCAAGTGGCTCGTGCTGAAGCAGTTACTGTACAATTTTTTACCCTCACTGGCGAAAAGATTATTCAGCAATTTCATGGTTTTCCTGCACGTATTGTGCAACATGAAATCGACCATTTAAATGGGGTTCTGTTTGTTGAAAGACTTTAAACTGAACAAGCTTGGCTAAAATTTCATCTTGAATTTTATCTTTCACTTTAGCCAAGCTTTTCTAAGCAGAATTGTTAATTGGACTTTGCACGCTGCAACGCACCATTCCATAAGCTTAGGTGATATTGTCTTTGGTCTGCGCTCATCTTCGGCTCAAAAGCACGATCTAATTGCCAAGATTCGGAAATTTCACTGAGATTATTAAAAACACCTGCCTTTAATCCTGCTAATGCCGCAGCGCCCCAAGCGGTAGATTCTAAAAGTTTAGGGCGTAGCACAGGTACATTTAAAATATCTGCCTGAAATTGCATTAGCATATCATTTTGACTTGCACCACCATCCACACGTAATTGTTTTAAGGGGTGGGCGATATCTGATTGCATTGCAGTTAAAACGTCTGAAACTTGAAAAGCAATTGATTCTAAGGCAGCTCTGGCAATATGTGATTTATTGGTTCCACGTGACATTCCACAGAGTAAAGCGCGTGCTTCACTATCCCAATGTGGTGCTCCTAGACCTGTAAATGCAGGAACCAGAACGACACCATCTGTAGTGTCGACTTGGCAAGCTAACTTTTCAACTTCAGCACTATTTTTGATAATTCCTAAACCATCTCTTAACCATTGCACAATCGCCCCAGCCATAAATACACTGCCTTCTAAGGCATAATGCGATTGGTCCTGGCATTTCCATGCTAAGGTGGTGAGTAATTTATTTTTGCTATATTGAATATCAGTTCCTGTATTGAACAGCATAAAGCAGCCTGTCCCATAAGTATTTTTGGCTGTTCCAGCTTCAAAGCATGATTGCCCAAAGAGTGCAGACTGTTGATCCCCTAATACACCACAAATTGGAATTTCCGCACCAAGAAGCCCTGTGGCTGTATTGGCAATATAACAATCGGATTGAATGATTTTAGGTAGAACACTCACCGGGATATTAAAAAATTCAATTAATTCAGCATCCCATTGCTGTGTTTTTAAATTCATCAGCATGGTGCGTGAAGCATTACTTGCTTCGATGACATGCTCTGAACCTTGGGTTAAATTCCAAATTAACCAGCTGTCGACTGTCCCGAATGCCACATGATTTTGTTCAGCAAGCGCTCTTAAGCCTTGTATATTTTCCAATAACCAAACCAGTTTTCCAGCACTAAAATAAGGATCTATTCTTAATCCGGTTTTTTTGTGTATTTTTTCAGATAAATTGTTTTGAACTAACTGATTGCACCAGTCTGTAGCGCGTCGGTCTTGCCATACAATGGCAGGAGCAAGTGGTTTTCCTGTTCTCTTATCCCAAACCACCGTAGTTTCACGTTGGTTGGTTAAACCAAGTGCTTTAATGTCTTTGGCCAATAGTCTTGCCGATGCGATTGCTTGCTGTACGACGGTGATTTGTGTTGTCCAAATCTCCATCGCATCTTGTTCAACCCATCCAGAATGCGGGGTTTTAATTTGGGTTTCGCGTTGAGCAGAGGCATATACCTTTCCACGCTCATCGAAGATAATTGCTCTGCTAGAGGTCGTTCCTTGATCAAGTGAGAGTAAATAGCTCATCTTTTTTATATTTGTCCCTTGAAAAATAGTGATAGTAGCGCAATTATAGAACTAGGCGCATCATTTGATATAAATGTAGTGAATTATCTGCTTAATTTGCAACAATTATGTTATGATAGCTGTGTTATCTGGGGATGTTATTGGCTTCGACGCCGATGATGAAGCTCATAGATGCATGCCGAGAGCGCATTTTCTCTCGTAAATCAAATTTGCATATTTTAGTCGCAAACGACGAATCTTACGCTCTAGCTGCCTAAGGGCAGCTTGTCCGCTTCACTGAATACTTGTGGTCAGTGGACCCGACTGTAGCGCACGCACACAAGTCCGTATAAAGTCAAGCCTCGGGGCTTTATACTAAACTTAGAGGATCGCGTTTTGTACCCTGTTCGTCGGGTCACTTAATGTTAAAATAATTGACGATATCTAAGCATGTAGTATTCTCGAGTGTAGTGTTGGCGGACGCGGGTTCAACTCCCGCCATCTCCACCAAATTTGTAAATCATGATCTGTCACTTAGTTATACGATGTATCATGAAACTTAATAAGGTCTTGAAATTTAACAGTTTCAGGGCTTTTTTAATGCCTGAATATCTATCATGGACATAGACAGGCATTATTTGAAAATCACGCACTATCACTATATGATGTTACACAGGTGTGACACGCGTGTAACAGGTGAATTATGCTTTCAGACTCACAAGTAAAAGCTTTAAAACCAAAAGAAAAAAGATATTCACTTGCAGATGGTGAGGGTTTGTCAGTTGATGTATTTCCTACAGGTAAAAAGAAATGGATCATTTCATACCGGGTAAATGGAAAACAGACTAGAAAGAATTTAGGTGAATACCCTGAACTAGGATGCAAAGACGCCCGCCAGTTAGCTCGTCAGTGTAAAGCTGAAGCGCAAGGCAAAATGCTAAATTCACCATCAGTAAATGCTGTGATTGAAGAGTGGCTTAAACTAATGACGCCACGTTGGTCCAGTAAAAAGTACATAGATACAGTTATTTATAGACTGAATTATATTACTGAAGATTTTAAAAATCAGCCGATTGATGAAGTTGATAGAAAAACGATTGTAAAAAAAGTAAAAGAAATAGTGAATAAGGGAACACTTGAAACTGCTAAACGCTCACTTCGATTACTAAATGAAATCTTTAACTTTGCTATTGCTTCAGACTATACCCAAAAAAATCCATGTACTTTGATTTCTGATGTCATCCCACAGCAAACCGTTCGTAATATGCCGAGTCTTGATGCAGAGCAAATGCCTGAATTTTGGAAGCGTGTAACACAAAGCAATGTTACACCAGAACTGTTACACGCACTTAAGCTCGCATGTTACACAGCCGTTCGTATTTCTGAGTTACTTCAATCCCGTTGGGATAGTGGCGAAATCGATTTAGAAAATAGACAGTGGGTGATTCCAGCATCTCGTATGAAAATGCGTAGAGATCATGTTGTACCTTTGACTGATCAAACTTACTCGCTATTTAAAGAGCTATATGATCATAAGACAGATAATGGATATATTTTTAAGCACACTCGCAATCATGGTGAGCATGTTCGTTCTGAAAGTATTCTAGCAATTATTAAGCGAAATGGTTATGCAGGGCAGATGGTTACACATGGTTTTCGATCTTTATTCTCTACCCACACCAATAACTCAAAACTATTCAGGCCTGATGTAATTGAATATCAAATTGCGCACGTTCCTAAAGATCGTATTCGCGGCATCTACAACAGAGCTGAATATTGGGATGAAAGGGTAGAGTTGATGAAGTGGTATTCTGAACAAGTAGATAGCTGGATGAAAGGCGCTAATTAAGCACCTTCCTTTAATATTTCTTTTTTCATTCGCACCACGGTTGATGCAGTATATTTTTTTTGAACTCCAAATTCCTGATCTGGTGGATATTTCTCTAAATAGTATTTTTTGAAAGTATTTAGACATACACCTAATTCACTGGCAACCTGTGTCATAGAGTACCATTTCATTATCTCACCTCCATTTCATAAATTGCAAAAGTCTCTTTAGTGGTACGTGTCATTGGTGGTAAAAGTGGCTTACCTTTACCAGAACGCATACCGCCTTGATATTTTGGTTTAAGTGCATCAATAAATGCACCCTCAACATTATTTAAATCATGTTCTGGCACTGGTAATAAATACACTCGATCAAATATTTTTTTAGCTTCAGACACATGGCTTGCAATGCGTGCTGATGGATTTGTGCTTTGTCCAACATATACAACCTCGGTACCCCAACATAAGAAGTAGACACCAGAGTTAAAACCGTATTTGGGAACCTGCTGTAACCCTTTCAAATTACATATACTAAATGGCGCTTGTTCTGTAATTTGTTCTGCTGGCACTGTGATTTTTAAATTAAATGGTAAATCAGCACCATTGCAACGAACCATAAGGTTTTTAGAAATCCAACTTTTAACTTCCGAAACCTTAAATAGATAATCCCCACCATCAATTCTATAATGTGGTAAATACCCTGATTCAGCATAAGCAATAAGTTTTTCCAAAGGCAATGTATCAGGTCCAGCAATTTCATTAGCTGATTTTAAGCCAGTAGGGTATTCCGTAGTCTTGTGAATAATCACGTGTGGCAGTTCTTCCATCAACCTTCCTCCTTTTCTTCTTTCGGTGGTTTTGGCAGTGGTATCCAGTGAGTTACTTTATCCCACCACATTTTGCAGCAATCATCATGTTCAAAAAAATATGGCTCACACCAATCTGGACTGTCATCTGAACCATCTAGCATGTAAGTTATATTTTGAGTAACACCATCCACTACAATTAAGATTGGCTGCCCATATACTGGGCGTTTATTTTCAACACTAATCCAATTCACGCCACTTCTCCCAAACTCTTAACCACTTCACTTGGCAACCCAAACACATCACGAAAAGCCTTATCAAATTCACCGCTTGCAATGAATGTATCAATGCAGTTTTTCGGCTTCTCATATACTGCAATATAATTTGACAGTACGTGATAGATAACGTCAGCGTTTTTATCTGTAATAGGGAACTTTAAACCATTATCGTTGATTACATGAACTCGCACCTCAACGGCTAACGCATTAATACAATTGCTATGCAAATGGCGAGATTCCGACAAGATTTCACTCAATGCAACAGTCTGATTGAAATCAAGAGACATGGTGAAAGGCTTATCGCGGTAAAGCTCATCAATGATGTAGTTGGCTACAGCAATGTTTGTTTGTTGAATTTCAGTCATTGGTTGGCTCCTGTGCTGCTGCAATCATGGCGTTATAGATAAATTCATTACGTGAGTTATGGCTCATGTCTTGAATTTCCTCATCAAAATTCCATGTCGCATCAATCATTTTTGGAGTTGGTTGTTTCGGCACCAAAACAAACCCTTCAGGGGTGGCTTTGGCCGATTGCCACAAATCCCACATTTGACGCGTTTGGTGTTTGTTAAACATAACTCTGTTATTTTTAATGCTTAAATAATCAAAAATTTGATCATCTGTAAGCGTTAACAGAAGGTTGTCATAAACAAATGTACCTCTAAATTCAGTTTTAAATCTTTCAATCTCAGCCTTCAATGTTTCTATTTCTTTAATATCCATCTCATCACCTATGTGCAAAACCTTGCGAAAAATCCTATTTTTTGATGATAATGCGCAGATTTTTGCTTGAATTTAATTAGTCGTTTTGAAAGTCATTAAGTGAAAACTTCCATTTGTCTATTTGACCGTTTTCATTAATATTCATGATGATGTAATCACCATATCCACGTTCAGCAGGTGACAGTGTGTTTGGAACATACCCCTCTTCTTGAGATGAAATTACATAATTACTTTCATCCAATAATTCCCAACCACAACAATCTGCTACTTTGTAATGAATGCTTGCAGTCTTGCCAATTTCCCAGTTTTGTATAATGCCTGTAGTAATATCAATTTTAGGGCACCACATTTCGCCTTGTTTACAAGGGATATTCTCACCGTTTTCATCATCTTCTACGCCATTGATTGTTGAATCTTCCCAGTAGCGAACATGTGCTTTCACAAGTAAATATTTAATTTCCATCACACTTCACCTCGCATTTTTTTAAGCTCTTTAATCACATTTAAGGTTGCATGGTTTAATGCTTTCTCTGCGTCTGAAGTGCTTAAATTGTTTATATACAAACCCATTGCCAGCCACATTGAACAGAAGGTGAACTCTTTTACTGATTCACGGCCTTCTTTTTCTAAGACTGCGACAACTGGTGAAACAGCCTGTAAAAATACATTTTGAGCAATAACACTTGGTGTTGTGTCGATATCAATGTCTTGAATTTTGATTTGTTTTTCCATCACAACCACCACGCCATTTGCCAAAGTTGAAAGTAAAGTTTTAGGAGGGTCATGATTCACCTCGACGACCACGGTAGATAGAGGATTGCGGAATATAGGTATGTTTTTCGATTACCTTGTATTCAGGGTCATTGATTGGCAATCCGCCACGAATACGCCATAGTTTGTAAGCTGCATCGGTGAATGAATTTCGATAAACAAGACTGTCAAATTTACTGAAATCGGCTTTCATCGTGTACTTTTTGAAATCTGACTCAAATGCATATTGATCACGTGTAATTAGATCAAAATTGACAAGCGAGATTGGTTCTAGGATTTCACCGGTTAAGCTTTCAAAGTGAGTGCCGATGCGCACAGCATCAACACTTTCACCATTTGCCATAATTGCTAAATATGCTGTCATTGAGTCACTCCCTCAGTATTGAAGCCTTCCACTGCAATACGTGTGATTTCTGCTTTAACGTCTGAGAAATGAGATAATTCAATTGCTGAAAGGGCGTCTATACCTAAATGTTCACAGACTTCTTTAACATCGAGATTGTTCAAAGAAATAATGTCTTGAAGTTCATCACGCTGAACATCTGATATAGCGTTAAATTCAGGCGGGTTAGACCAAGCATTACGTTCTTTATCAAATACACATCCAAGCTCTTTAGCTCGCTTAACCATTGATTGACGCATGTTGTGATAGAAAGTGTGTTCTTTATCTAATGATTCAGTTAATTGATTCAGATCACTTGCATATACCGCTTCTTCACAGCTTTGAGCAAAGTTATTAAACTCTTCAATAGCCTTACTTGCTGCCAATTGAGCAGGGGTTAAGGTGTTAATGTGATCCTTTGCTTGGTTGATTAAATCTGCCAAGAACATTGGATTTTCTTTTAAATCTGGTACCCAAACCTCACCAGTTTCACCGCCTAAAGCACCCGCATTTTTAGCATGATGTGTGTCAGATGGATTGAAGTTAATAACTCGTGCTGTTTTACCTTCTTGAGTTCTGACAGTGGTTAAATAGCCCATAACATCTGCGATTCGATATAGTTCATTTCGATTTTTACCGCCTAAATCTGGACGATAAATCACTTGATCACCATTTTGATCTTCAGAAGCATGAGCCAAGAAAACAACATCTTTACCCATGCTAATGAGCATATGCACATAGTTCTTAAACATTACATTTGCAGCACCTTGTGCCTTTAATTTCAATGTATTGTCTTTTTGACGATTATTAGGAATTGATAGTAAGTAAGACTTAATGCACTCAAGCATTGCGCCCACAGTATCCAAAACAATTGTGTTGTAAGGTGCCAAGTCTTGCTCAGTCAGATTGCCAATGTCAGTCCACTTCTGAACCGGTACCACGGCACCACGACGTAATTCACCTGTACGATGTGAGCCTTTATCGAAGTCAAACGAGATTGCTTTATCACCAGTGAAACCCATCGAAGTTTTACCAAGACCAGGATCGGCATAGATATATGTGATGATTGCCTTAACGGTAAGCGCTTGATCAGCCGTAATAATTTGAATAGCCATTTGTTATTCTCCTAAGCCACTTTGCAAGACCAAATGTTTTTAAACCAACCACATGAACAATTCCATGAGTGACCATTTGCGCCTAAGGCTGTTTTGTTTTGAACGGTGCGACCACAGTTGACGCAATGAATGTAATCGATGCCATAAATAGGTTGTTTAGAAAGCATATTCATTATTGTGGCTCCTTGACTGCGTCATACAACTTGATTGCATGCACTATTGCGTAACAGCACCAGATATAATGAAAGGTGTAATCATTAGTGCTGCGTTCCCAAAAATCATCTAACTGAACGCCATCTTTATTTGGCACCCAATTACGAATTGCATCTACAAATTCAAACTCGTCGTCAGTATCGATTTGATCCAAATATTCTTTTTCTTCAGCTATTTGTTCTTCATCAAAATCTGTACATTCTTTCCAGTTTTCAAATTCTTGATTAAGGGCATCGCGTGCTTTTTCTGGTGAGTATCTTTTGAATTCGCCAGCCTCTATTTTTTCAGACCAATAACACGGATTAATCTCATCAGATTCACCACGGAAAAACTTAAACATGTCTGAAAGACGTTCAAACACATAACAACCCATATCACCACTAATCATTAATAATCCTGGGCGAGTAGTGATGTTGTAGTAATAGCTACTTGTGTTAGGGCGCTTAATTGTTAAATCACGAAATAAGCCTTGATCTAAATTGATTGTGAGTTCGTGATTTTCGATATCTTTGCTGAAACGCTCAAAAGTACAAGCCTCCATACTCACCCCCTTACCAAAGCGATATAGAACATCGCACCGATTAAAAAGATGATGATTGAGCCAAGGAATAAGCTTTGAGCCTTATCCCATAAGCGACGATTCGAAATCTGTTCGATCGTCAGTAGACGTTGTGGTTTTTTGTGTGACATAATTACCTCGTACTGAGTACAAGCCCACTTGTGATTTGCCGTCTAAGTGGGCTTTTGTTTGTGTATGAGGTAAATATCGCACTTCCGATATTATTAGTCAATAGGTAATCCGATATTTTTATTTTTATTCCGATATTATTTGAATCTTTTATGCTTTAATAGACAAAAGAAAACCCACGCAGGGTGGGTTAGAGAATTAATTTGAAAATTTATTTGTTGCTTAAGACTTTAGTTTTTGCCTCT